>NZ_BAAGYK010000133.1:0-513 GCF_054779355.1 Azotobacter armeniacus | reverse complement strand
GCGCTCTCCGACGTGCAGTTGCGCGTGCGTCCCGGCACCGTCCTGGCGCTGATGGGCGAGAACGGCGCGGGCAAGTCGACGCTGATGAAGATCATCGCCGGCATCCACCAGCCGGACGCCGGCGAGCTGCGCCTGCGCGGGCAGTCGATCGTGCTCGAGACCCCCCTGCAGGCGCTGCAGATGGGCATCGCGATGATCCACCAGGAGCTCAACCTGATGCCGCAGATGAGCATCGCCGAGAACATCTGGCTCGGCCGCGAGCCGCTCAACGCGCTGCGCATGGTCGACCACCGGCGAATGTACCGGCAGACCCGCGAGCTGTTCGAGCGCCTGCGCATCGATCTCGACCCGAAGATGGCCGTCGGCGAGCTGAGCATCGCCGGACGGCAGATGGTGGAGATCGCCAAGGCGGTGTCCTACGACAGCGACGTGCTGATCATGGACGAGCCGACCTCCGCCATCACCGAGAAGGAGGTCGCCCACCTGTTCTCGATCATCGCCGACCTCAAGGCC
>NZ_BAAGYK010000132.1:0-51281 GCF_054779355.1 Azotobacter armeniacus | reverse complement strand
GCTGCGCAGAATCCAGAAGTTGCCGGAGCTGGTGAGATCGTTTTTCCGCCACCCGGACTGCCGATATACAGCAGCATGACATTACTTTTTAAAAGATTAGTATCTGGATCAGGGCATCTCGATATGGGCCTTTCCGGCGAACGGCGAAGGTTTCCTGAATGCGCTCCGGGAACTGGAAGGCCACAGCCTGACCAGTTTTTTCCGTGGGAAGCGCGCACGCAAGCTGCTGCTCGAACAGGACTGCTCCATCGAGGATCTGCTGACGCTCCTGGTGAGCGACACGGCGCTGTTCAGGCATTACCTGTTCGACCAGCAATTCGCCCATCCCGGCTGGTCGGGCATCGTCTCGGTGATCGAGGCGCAGCCGCATACCCTGATCGACAGCCGCAAGATATCCCTGCGCGAACTGATCATTTTCGAGCTGCTCCTCGAAATCGATGCGCTCGACGACCATTTTGCTGAAGGCTGGAGCCCCCTGGCGGCGGACATGGCCGGCGAGCCGCTGGATATCCTGGCGGAAGTGCCCAAGACCGAACTGCACGAGGTCCTGTCGATCTGGCAGGAGGCGCTGGAGTGGAGCTTCTACGATCCCGTGCTGAGCGCCCTCCAGCGCCAGCCTTCGGAAAGTCCGGTGCTGCAGAGCAAAACCTTCCAGGGCCTGTTCTGCATCGACGACCGGATTTGCTCGTTCCGTCGACATCTCGAAAGTCTCGATCTGCACTGCGAAACCTATGGGACGCCGGGATTCTTCGGCGTGGAGTTCTATTTCAAGCCGGAGAATGCGAAGTCCCATTCCAAGGTCTGTCCGGGGCCGATCGATCCCAAGTACCTGATCAAGGAAACCGGCAGCCAGAACAGGCGCAAGGCCGAGCTGCACTTCAGCAAGCATTCCCACGACCTCTTCGGCGGCTGGGTGTTCTCGCAGACCCTCGGCTTCTGGTCGGCCGTCAAGCTCTTCGACAACCTCTTCAAGCCCTCGGCAAGCCCCTTGAGCGCCTCCTCCTTCCGGCACATGGATCGCATGTCCCGCCTGACCATCGAGAACCGCTCGCCGGACGACCGCGAGGAAGGCCTGCAGATCGGCTTCACCCTCGAGGAGATGGCCCTGCGCGCGGAGAACCTGCTGGGCAGCATCGGCCTGATCCGGGATTTCGCGCCCATCGTCTACGTGGTCGGACACGGGGCGAGCAACACCAACAACCCGCACTATGCCGCCTACGACTGCGGTGCCTGCTCGGGCCGGCCGGGCTCGGTGAATGCGCGGGTGATCTGCTTCATGCTCAACCATCCCGAGGTGCGGCGGATACTGGCCGGCAAGGGGATCGCGATTCCCGAAGGGACGCAGTTCGTCGGCGCGCTGCACGACACCACCCGCGACGAGATCGCCTTCTACGACGAGTCTTCGCTCGATGTGGAGAACCGCTCCCGGCACCAGGCCAACGTGGCCATCTTCGACAAGGCCCTGGCGCGCAATGCCAAGGAGCGCTCGCGCCGCTTCGAGCTGACCGACAGCCAGCAGCCGTCGGAGCAGGTGCATGAGGCGGTCAAGGCGCGCTCCGTATCGCTGTTCGAGCCGCGTCCCGAGCTGAACCATGCGACCAATGCCCTGTGCATCGTCGGGCGCCGGGCGCTCAGCCGCAAGCTGTTCCTCGACCGGCGCTCGTTCCTCAACTCCTACGACTACCGCATCGACCCGGATGGGAAGTTCCTGCTCGGTATCCTGCGCGCCGCGGCGCCGGTCTGCGGCGGAATCAACCTGGAATATTTCTTCTCCCACGTGGACAACCAGAAGCTGGGGGCCGGCAGCAAGCTGCCGCACAACGTGATGGGGCTGATCGGGGTGGCCAATGGCAACGACGGCGACCTGCGTCCCGGCTTGCCGAGCCAGATGATCGAGGTGCACAACCCGGTGCGGATGATGATCATCGTCGAGCATTTCCCGGAAGTGGTCCTGCAGACCATCCAGCAGCAGCCGGCCACCTACGAGTGGTTCGTCAACGAATGGCTCAATCTGGTGGTCGCCAGCCCCGAGACCCATGAGCTGTTCCGCTTCAAGGACGGTGGCTTCGAGCCCTATCGCCCCCTGACCGAACGGATCGATGTCGCCGCGGACCTCGAGAAACTCTTCGAAACCCAGGCAGACAACCTGCCTGTCCTCGCGCTGAGCTAGGGAACTGCCATGGCCTCCGTACTGCAGATCTTCATCTTTCTACCGCTGCTCGGATTCCTGATCAGCCTGACGCACCCGGAACGGGACGAGACGCGGATTTCCCGCACCGCCCTCATCACGGTCGGCGCCCATCTGGCCGGCTTCAAGCTGTTCCTGGTGTATTGGGCGTTCAACGGCTTTCCCACCTTGGAGCTGAAGGATTTCGTCCTGTTCCAGACGGAAAATTACGAGTTCTATATCGATTTCCTGTTCGACCGGATCACCGCGACCTACGTGTTCGTCGGCGCGTTCCTGACCTTCCTGGTGCTGCTCTACAGCCGCCATTACATGCACCGCGAGGCGGGCTACAAGCGCTTCTTCAGCACGGTGCTGTTCTTCTATGCCGGCTACAACATGGTGGTGTTTTCCGGAAACATGGAAACCATGTTTACCGGCTGGGAAGTGCTGGGGATCACCTCGTTCCTGCTGATTGCTTTCTACCGGGACCGCTATCTGCCGGTGAAGAACGCCGTCAAGGTGTTTTCCATCTACCGGATCGGCGATGTTGGCCTGTTGCTGGCCATGTGGATGATGCACAACCTCTTCCACGAGAACGTCACTTTCCACATGCTCGAAAATCAAGCCTTCGTGCTCGAGCATCTCCAGCCGCACTCGTTCGTCGGCGTCTTCATTGGGCTCATGATTCTGATGGCCGCCGCCGCCAAATCGGCGCAGCTGCCCTTTTCCAGCTGGCTGCCGCGGGCCATGGAGGGACCGACGCCGTCAAGCGCCATCTTCTACGGCTCCCTGTCGGTGCACATCGGGGTCTTCCTGCTGCTGCGCACCGCGCCGCTCTGGCGGGAGCAGTTGTTCGTCTGCCTCGTCATTGGCCTGCTGGGGTTCGCCACCAGCATCGTCGCGACGGTGATCGCCCGCTCGCAATCGGCCATCAAGAGCCAGATCGCCTATGCCTCCATTGTCCAGATCGGCCTGATCTTCATCGAGATCGCCGCCGGCTTCGACACTCTGGCCCTGGTGCACTTTGCCGGGAATGCCTTCCTGCGCACCTATCAGCTGCTGGTTTCCCCGTCGGTGGTGACCTATCTGATTCGCGAGCAGTTCTACAACTTCGTGCCCAGGGCTCACCATGGCAAATGGCTGCTGCCCAAGAAGTTCAGGTATTCCCTCTACATGCTCTCGGTGCGGGAGTTCGATCTTGACGCCTTCATGTATCGCAAGTTGTGGAATCCCATGAAAGGCATGGGGCGGTATCTGGACTTTCTGACTTTCTGGCGGGTCGTCGGCATTTTCGTGCCGTTTTATCTACTGGGTTTGTATTTTGTCTACAACCGCGAGGCACTTCCCGGAATGGTCACGGAAGTGCTACCCCTGATCTTTTCAGTGATGGCAGCGGTGCTTGTGCTCAAGTCCTTTACCGAACGCAAGCGTGCCCGGATGACGTGGCTCCTGGCGATCATGACGCATTTCTGGATTGCCCTGGCCACTTCCTTCAACGCCAACTTTGACTTCAGCGAAAGTTATATCTATTTGAGCGGTGTCGCACTGGCTGGCGTTATCGGTTTCCTGTGCCTGCGGCGACTCAAGCATCTCGAAGGAGATATCGATCTCGATCGATTCCATGGGCATTCCCGGCATCACCCGAAAATCGCCTTTGTGTTTCTGCTGTGTTGTCTGTGCGCGACCGGCTTTCCGATCAGTCCCACTTTCATCGGTGAAGACCTGATGTTCGCGCATATCAAGGAAGGGCAGGTCGGGCTGGCCTTTTTGACCAGTTTCAGTTTCATCGTGGTCGGTTTGTCGATCATTCGTATCTACGCACGGGTGTTTCTCGGACCGCACTCCAAGTCGGTGTATGAAGTGCCGTACAAGTCTTCCTGATCCACTGCCGGAGTTTGAATAGAGGTATTTATCCCCAAGCAATTGAAAACGCAGGTAAACATTAAAAAAGGAGTCATTGCCTTATGAAAGCGCGTGCAATTCCCGAAGATGGCCTGAAAGGCCTCAAACAAAACTGGCGCAGCGATATGGTGTCGGGTTTTCTGGTATTCCTGCTGGCGCTCCCTCTGAGTCTCGGCATCGCCAAGGCGAGCGAGTTTCCCCCGGCCATGGGCGTGCTGACCGCCATGATCGGCGGCCTGTTCGTCAGTCTGTTCGCCGGCTCGCGACTCACCATCAAGGGACCGGCCGCCGGCCTGATCACCATCTGTGCCGGTGCCGTCGTGGAGTTCGGCGGTGGCGCCGAAGGCTGGCACCTGGCGCTCGGGGCGATTTTCGTGGCAGCCCTGATTCAGATGGTTTTCGGGTTCCTCCGCTTCGGCTCCCTGAGCGACTTCTTTCCTCACTCGGTCGTGCACGGCATGCTGGCGGCGATCGGCCTGATCATCTTCGCCAAGCAGATTCACGTGTTGCTCGGCATCGATCCGGCCACCCTCAAGGGTCTCGAACTCATCGAGCTGTTCGAGCGGATTCCCGCCTCGATCATGCATGCCGACTCCCACGTGGCCCTGGTGGGCGTCGTCAGCCTGGCGATCATCTTCGGCATGCCTTTCCTGAAGATTCCCGGCCTGAAGAGGATCCCGGCACCGATGCTCGTCCTGCTGGTGACTGTGCCCATGGCCCTGCTCATGGACTTCAGGCACACCGAGCCGGTGTTCGACATGGTGACCATCGGCAGCTTCTGGGCCAATGTCGGGTTGAACGTGGACTTTTCCCTGATCGGAACCGCGGTGTTCTGGAAATACGTTCTCATGTTCCTCTTCATCGGCAGCCTGGAGTCCCTGCTGACGGTCAAGGCCATCGATGGACTGGACCCCTGGAAAAGGGCCTCGAACTTCAACAAGGACCTGGTCGCGGTAGGGGCGGGGAACGCCCTGTCCGGGTTGCTGGGCGGTTTGCCGATGATTTCCGAGGTAGCCCGCAGCTCGGCGAACGCCACCTTCGGCGCCCGCAGCCGCTGGAGCAACTTCTTCCACGGCCTGTTCCTGTTCGTCGCCATGCTGCTATTCATTCCGGTCATCGAGATGATTCCCAATGCAGCACTGGCGGCGCTGCTGATCGCCGTAGGTTACCGGCTGGCCTCGCCCCATGAGTTCTTCAAGGTCTATCGCATCGGGCCAGAACAGCTGCTTATCTTCATGGCGACCGTGCTGGTGACGCTGTCCACCGACCTGTTGATCGGCGTCGGGGCCGGCATCGCCACGAAGATGGCACTCAACCTGGTGCATCGGGTTCCGCTCGGCAACTTCTTCAAGGCCCGCTATGAGTATTCCCGGCATGAGGGCGAAGACCTGATCGAGGTCAGGGGGGCGGCGATCTTTTCCAACCTGCTGGGCTTCAAGAAGTTCTTCAGCCAATTGGACCGCAGCACGAAGGTGATGATGGACTTCTCGGGAGCCCATCTGGTGGATCACACTTTCATGGAGTTTCTGAGCCATCTTAGGGAGGAGTTCCAGCATGCCGGAGGCGCTCTGATCGTCGTTGGATTCGAACGCTTCAAGCCATTCTCGAACCATCCCCTGGCGGCCCGTAAACGCCTGTCTGGCAATGTCCAGCTGGCTTGACCGGGCCTTGCCGCCGCCGATGAAGGCTCCCCGCGCATCGACGGGCCTCGACAGCTGATCCACCGGCCATGGACGGCCACTCCCTCAGGCGAGACGCGTCGGTGCGGCTCCCTTTCTTGCGCACGGCGTCCTCCGGACGCCAGTCATGCCAAAGCCCGCCTGGCTCTGTAGTGTCTTTATCAGTGACAACGCCTCCCTGCGCGGCCGCGGAAACTCCGGATCGTTCGGGTTTGTCTACAGCGGTGCTCCCGTTTCGCTGCAGCGCCCGGGAGTGCCGTTCGCTCGTATCTGCCGGGGGGCGATTTGCCAGGGTAATCGCATGAAGGGCAGGTGCAGTCGTTCACTCCCTCTCCCGCGCCCGGGAGGGCTGGGGAGAGGGAAAACAGGCCATTGTTGCTCATTTGCCCTCTCCTCCGGCCTCTCTCCCATGAATGGGAGAGGGGAGAAAGTTGCTCATGTGATTGTCTTGGTCTATTTCCTGACGTTGGAACAGGCAGCGGCTATCTTTTGTTACAGTACTGCGGTTTTCTTGGCGGGACCGCTTGTCTGTGGGCGGGACTTCCCGCCGCAGCCGAGGCGGTCCGCTCCGAAGACCTTGGGACGGAGGAAGCTCGTGCACATTGCTGATATGACCATGTTCTATGCCCCCGCCAGCGGCGGCGTGCGGACCTATCTGGAGGCCAAGCACCGTCGTCTGCGGTTGTACTCCGGGGTACGCCACAGCGTGCTGGTGCCCGGTGCCGACTACCGTGAGCAGGCCGGCATCTATGAGGTTCCCTCGCCCCTGCTGCCGTTCGGCAAGGGCTATCGCTTCCCCCTGCGCCGCGCGCCCTGGCGCCTCCAGCTGCAGCGCCTGCAGCCCGACCTGATCGAAGTCGGCGATCCCTACCTGACCGCCTGGGCTGCATTGGACGCCGGCCGACGTCTGGGCGTCCCGGTGATCGGCTTCTATCACTCGGACTTGCCGCGGCTGGCCACCAAGCGCGTCGGCACTTGGTGCGGCGGCCGGATGAATGATTACGTGGCGCGCCTCTACGGCCAGTTCGACCGGGTGCTGGCACCCAGCCGGATCATGGCGGAGAAGCTGCTGCGCCTGGGTGTGCAGGACGTATTCGTGCAGCCCCTGGGCGTCGACCTGGAGGTCTTCCAGCCGGCGCGTCGCGATCCGGGCCTGAAGCGTGAGCTGGGGCTTCGCGAGGAAACCCGGCTGATGGTCTTCGCCGGCCGCGGGGCGCGCGAGAAGAACCTGCACATCTTGCTGGAGACCGCCCGGCGCCTCCGCGATCCCTACCATCTGCTGCTGGTCGGCGCCGACATGCCGCGGCGGGTGCCGGACAACGTCACGGTGATCAATCAATTCCAGCCGGCCGCCGCGGTCGCCCGGCTGATGGCCAGCAGTGACGTGCTGCTGCACGCCGGCGACCAGGAAACCTTCGGTCTGGTGGTGCTGGAGGCAATGGCCTGCGGCATTCCGGTGGTCGCCGCGCGCGCCGGGGCGCTGGCCGAAATTGTGCCGTTCAGTGCCGGACGCCTGTGCCGGCCCAACGATGCGCGGGCGATGGCCGCGACCGTGCGCGAGCTGTTCGAGGGCGGTGTCGAGCGGCTGGGACGTCAGGCGCGCCAGCACGTCGAGGCTCACCATGCGTGGGATGCCGTGGTCGCCGGCCTGCTCGCCCATTACCATGCCGTGCTGGGCACGGCCGAGTTGCCGGTCGCCGTAAATGTCTGAAAGCCATCTATTGCTGGTACTGCATGACGTCGCCCCGCAAACCTGGGCCGACTACGAGGATTTCATCGCTGCGGTGGACGCCTTGGGCAAGGTGCCCATCACCTGGCTGGTAGTGCCGGATTTCCATCACCGCCAGCCGTTGACAGCCCACGCCGACCTGCGCCAGCGGCTCGACGCGCGGCTGGCGCGCGGTGACGAGCTGGTCCTGCACGGTTATCACCACCATGACGACGCACCGCCGCCGCGAACCCCTGGGGAGTGGCTGATGCGCCGCGTCTACACCCATGAGGGTGAGTTCTACCGGCTTGATCAGGCACAGGCGCGGCAACGCCTGGAGCAGGGCATGGAGGTGTTCCGCCGTTTCGGCTGGCCGCTGCACGGCTTCGTCGCCCCCTCCTGGCTGATGAGCGAGGGCACCCGTCTGGCCCTGCGGGAAACCCCGCTGAGCTATACCAGCGACCTGCGCTATCTCTACCGGCTGCCGGATTTCCAGGCCATCGATGCCCCCGGCCTGACCTGGAGCGCCCGCAGCCGCTGGCGCCGCGGGCTATCCCGGCTGGTCTGCGCGGGCCTTGCCGCCTGTTATCGGCAGGCACCATTGCTGCGCCTGGGGCTGCATCCGGTGGACATGCGTCATGAGTTCTCCCGCCGCTACTGGGTGGAGCTGCTCATGCGTCTGCTGGAGGAGGGGCGCCAGCCGCTGACCAAGATCGGCTGGCTGGACCGGCAGCTCCCGCGCCTGCCGACGAGTACCGCCGCATGAGCCGTGGCCTGTGGCTGCTGCTGGGTGGCCTGTTAGTGGCCCTGATGATTCCCCTTCTACTGGGCGGCGGCGGGCTGTGGCGGCAGGTGCAGAGCTTTCCCGCCAACCTGCTGCTGGCCATGTTCGGCATCATCGTGGTCTGCTGGAACCTCAACGCCCTGCGCCTGCGTCTGCTGCTGCCCGGCTATCGGCTCGGCCAAGGCGGCGCGCTGGGCATCATCATGGCCACCGAATTCGCCATCTGTGCGACGCCGGGCGGCGCCGGTGGTCCCCTGACCCTGATGGCCCTGCTGATGCGCCGCGGGGTATCGGCGGCGCAGGGCACCGCCACCTACGCGGTGGAGCAGCTCACCGATCTGCTGGTGTTCGCCTGCGCGCTGCTCGGCATCCTGGTCTATGCCCTGTCCCATGCCCTGAGCCCACACCTCGCCTGGCTGCTCGGCACCAGTGCCGGCCTGCTGCTCGGGGTGTTCGTCCTGTTGTTCCTGCTCGGCCGCTTTCATCGGCAAATGTTCCGCCTCAACGGCCGGCTGCTGCGGCGCCTGGGGGTGAGCCCGCGCCGCCGGCTGAGATACGCCCGCCAGGTGATGCGCTTTCGCAACGCTCTGCGCCAGAGCCTGAGTCTGCCCCGCCCGGTGCTGCTCGGCGTGTTCCTGCTCAGCGTCGCGCACTGGGTGCTGCGCTACAGTGTGCTCTATCTGACCCTGCGCGGCCTGGGCAGCGAACTGTCCTGGGCCTGGGCCTTCCTGGTGCAGATGCTGGCGCTCAGCGCCGGCCAGGCCAGCCTGCTGCCGGGCGGCGCCGGCGGGGCGGAACTGGCCTCGGCGGCGCTGCTCGCACCGCTGGTCGGCAAGTCGACCAGCGGTGCGGCGATCCTGATCTGGCGCGCCGTGACCTACTACTTCTACCTGATCGCCGGCGCGCCGGTGTTCCTGCACCTGGCTGGCCGGCCGCTGCTGCGGCGGCTGGTGCGCTATCGGCAATCCTGAGCGAGTGCACGCGGCTATTGCTTCTTGCCGAGCTTGAGGTGTCGGCTGGGTGGCGTGGCGACTTGGCCGCTGACGCCATTGGCGATCTGCTGAATCTCGCCGCCGTCCTGGAGAAAGGCGGAAATCAGGGCGTCGAGGGATTCATGGGTTTCCTGAGCCGGTTCCGGCTTGGCCTTCCTGTTCGATCCTGCAACCCGCGTGATCATGATGGTTTCTCCTCTGCCAGGGTGGATTGCCCAAAATGAAAAACCGGCCCGAAGGCCGGTTCTTTGACAGCGCAAGTGATCAGACGACTTGCACGTCATCCGCTTGCATGCCTTTCTGGCCTTTCACCGCCACGAAGGAAACCTGCTGACCTTCCTGCAGGCTCTTGAAGCCGGCGCTCTGGATGGAGCGATAGTGAACGAACAGATCGGGGCCGCTTTCCGGGGTGATGAAGCCGAAGCCTTTTTCATCATTGAACCATTTGACGGTGCCGGTTTGGCGATTGGACATGGGTTGTCTCCTTGGACAAAGTTGAATCCCGAGCCGGCTTGGCCCGGGCGTTGACTGAGTGCAAAGAGAAATCGAAAAAGGATCGGAACGGAATTCAAGCAGATCGTTTCGCGGTGACGCATGCAGCACAGTAGGGCCACTGTACTCTCTTGGCGGTGGATCATCTAGCCTTTTCTCGAATGCTTGATGGATGGAGCGCTGCAATCGTTGCCGATGGATGTAGGTCATAGCTGTCCTGGATCAACCGTTCGCCGCTGGATTTTCCGCTATGGTTAGAAAATGCGATACACGTTCCCATGAGCGCAACAGAGGAGGAAGGAAGATGGAAATGTCCAACCACAGTCTGTCCGATCTGTTCGATCAGCTGGGTCTGAAGTCCGACCCAGCCAGCATTGATGCCTTCATCGCCAGCCACCGGCTGCCCGAGGAGGTCAAGGTATCGGAGGCGGCCTTCTGGACACCTGCGCAGGCCGCGTTGCTAAAGGAGGAGATGCTCGATGACGCCGACTGGGCGCCGATCGTCGACGAACTCAACGAGTGCCTGCATCCCAGGCACTGATTGAGCGAGGGTTCCCGGCGGCGCCAGGCCCGTCGGGGGCCTTTCCGTCCACTAGGCACAATGAGTGTGCAGTCCATGAAGAAAGTACTTGTTCCGTTCGATGGTTCCGAAAGCGCTAAGCGCGCGTTGCTCTATCTCGTAGATCTGGCGAAGCAGTTGCCGGATCTGGAGGTGCATCTGCTGAACGTGCAGGGGCATCCGATCATGTATGGCGACTACGTCGCCGGCCCCATGCTGGAAAGCTTGGTCAACGCGGCCCGGGAGCATGGGCGCAAGATCAATGCGAAGGGACTCGAGCTTCTCCAGGGGCACGGCCTTAAAGTCACCGCCCACGAGGAGCAGGGCGAGACGGTAGGAGAGATCGCCAAGGCAGTCGCGGTACTCGGCTGCGACACCGTGGTGATGGGGACCCGGGGGATGAGCAACTTCTCCAATCTGGTCATGGGCTCGGTCGCCACGCGCGTGGTGCATGAGGTTGCGGTGCCCGTGCTGCTGGTCAAATAAGCGAAACCACTGTCCAACCTGCAGGAGCCTGCAGGGGAGAGGAGGATCTCCTTTCCCCTGTGCCTGTGCCCGTCTGCAAGGGGCGAAACTGTTCCGGTCAAAAAAGGCCTTGAATCCAGGTAGAAACTTCTGATTTTTCCACTTGGCCTTTCAGTCCGATGCAGTCAGAGCCTGCTTTTGAAACGGTGCCATTTCTTTTCCCCGTTCATGATCCAGCGGGGCATGGCTGTGCCGGTTCCGGCGACCTCCAGCTTCGGATGATGGCTAATGACCTGCTCCAGCACCGACTCCTGGGCTGGCTCCACATCCACGAAAAACACGTGCTTGCCTTGACGTAGCTTGTCCTGCAGGGGACGGAAGTAGCTGTTGCTCTTCTGGAAGCCCAAGAAGCCGCCCTCCCAGATGCTGAAGCCGAACAGTATTAGGGCCAGGAAGATGAAGGGCACCCAACCGAAGACCGTGTTTGTCCAGTCACTGAAGTAGGCGACGACCAGCACCAGGACAGCCAGCGGCAAGCCTATGTACAAGCCCCGTGTGCCGGATTTGACGACATCGGTCTTCATCATCGAAGGCACGCTGTGCAGGTGATGCTGTTCGAGTTCGGCATCCTTTTCGCTCAGCACATGGATCTGCTCGGTATCGATGCCCCTGGCTTCCAATTCCTGCTCAACCTGCTCCAAATCGCCCAGGTCGTCGCTGACATAGTAATGCCGGTTCATGTTCACCTCCCGTTGCATCGCAAAAAGCTTCCGGCGAAGGATTGACCGATGGCCCACGGCAGAAGAGCCGGGGCCGGGGCGGGGAAATGTCCCCTTTTTGAGTCTAGCAGCGGGACTTTTTCGGGGTGCTGGTTGGCGCCGGACGCGTCCGTCCGGCGGACGAGAGGTCATATCGGAAATTTTGATTTCCGGCGACGGACGGAAACGGTCGCGTCCGCTCCGGCGGCAGGAGCAGGCGCGGCGGGCGGACAGGGGGCGTCAGTCCTGCTTGTCCTTGAGCAAATCCCCGAGACCCGCGAAGGCCTTGAAGGTCGTCTTCGGACCCAGATCGCCGCCGGGACGGGGAGCGGTCTGGTACTGGCTGTCGGTATAGCGTGAATGTTCGTTGTCGTGGCAGTACAGGCAGAGCAGTTCCCAGTTCGAACCGTCCTCGGGGTTGTTGTCGTGGTTGTGGTCCTTGTGGTGGACTGTCAGCTCGCTGAGGCGCTTGCCGGAAAACTCCCGGCCGCAACGGCCGCAGATCCAGGGGTACATCTTTAGGGCCTTTTCCCGGTAACCCTGTTCGCGCTGGGCATAGGGGATATTGGTCTTGTTCGTGCTCATGGTGGGCCTGCCTGACTGCTGGTTCCGATCGTTTGGTGAATGAAAAGCCTGGCTCCCGAGACTACGAGCATCAGGGCCTGGGGGGCAACCGTGCGATTGTCCGCAGGACTTGCGGGTAGCTTCATCATGCTGCTGTCGGCCTCTCGCCAGACAGACGAGTTAGCTTGTTAAAATTCCGCCAATCTTTTGCTTCGCCGCTTCCGGGTTCCTAATGACCAGCTCTGCCGCCCGCTCGACCCTCGCCAGCCTTCCCGATGCCTACAAGGCGCTGCTTTACGTCCTCTTCCTGGCCACCCCGAGGAACAAGACCGCGCTGCTCGAGCAGCTCAAGCGCCTGGGCGTGCGTGCCACAGCTAGCCGCGCCATGGACGGCGTGGTGCTGGGCGAGATGCTGGAAACCCTGCAGCGTCTGAACTGGCTGGAGCGCGGCGACGAGCGCAGCTTCTTCACGCTGAACCCGGCAGCCTGCAACCAGGTGCTGCTGCTGCTACAGGGCGAGCCGCAGTGGTGGCCGAAGCTGCGCAGCGGACTGATCGAGCACGCCGTCGCCGGCCCGGGCCTTCCGGTGAGCCTGTGGCGCGGCCTCTGGCTGGCCCTGCTGGCAGGGGAGGTGCCGGAGCTGGCGCAGCTGCTGCTTGGCATGGAGCAGGGACGGCCGCGGCAGGCCGGCATGCCCCCGCATCCCTGCGGCCAGCTGTTGGCCGACGAAACCGGCCGGCAGCTCTTCGCCCGGCTTACTCCGGGTGTTCGCGAGGTACTGCTGGAGGACTACCTGACCTGCGCCAACGGCGGGCTGGTGGAGGCCGGGGAAGCTTATCGGCAGGGCTTGGCCCTGCTCGATGGCGGCCAGGCGAAGTCCGCCGAGCTGATTCTCCAGCTGTTTCTGCAGGCGCTCTGGCGTGGTGACTGGCCACGCTTCGAAGCCTTGGGCCGGGACGAGCGGGTGCCGTTCGGCAGGATCTTCCAGAGTCTGCTGCGCGGGGAATCTGCCCGGGCTCTGGAGCACATTCAGGAATTCATCCGTATCCAGCGTGGCAGCCGCAAGCGCCGGGTCGAGCTGCCGGCCATGCTCAACGCCTGCTACTGCCTGCTCCTGCTGATCGATGGCGACAGCCAGCAGCATGCGGCGCTGCGCCAGGCGCTGGGGCTGGGGCTGAAGAAGGGCCTCGGCACTGCCTACGAGATGTTCGAGAAACTCTTCGAGCAGTTCCAGGGCAAGGGCTCGCGCTGCGCCGATCCGGCCTATAGGGTGCAGCAGCTGAACGGTTTCGACGGCCTGCTGACGGCGATCGCGCTGTACTGGATGGACGCCCCGGTGTCCTCCGCCTGGCGGAGGCGCCTGCAGCAATTCGGCGATGATCTGGCTGGGGAGGGCTACGCCTGGCTGGTGGCCGAGCTGGATGCCCTGCTCGAGCGGCAGTTCGGCACGCCCCCGGCGGAGGCGGACTGGCACCGGCGCCAGGGGCTGCGCCCGCTGGTCGAGCTGTACCGCCGCCAGGAGCTCTGGGAGCATGCTCTCGCCGCGCTGGTCGCGCTGCGTCCCGGCTCCCGCGGCGACGCCCCGGCACAGTCGCAGAGCAGTCAGCGCCTGGCTTGGATGATCGGCAGCGTCGCTTCGCAGGTCCCGAGCGTCGAGCCGCGCGAGCAGAAGCTCGGCGCCAAGGGCCAGTGGAGCAAGGGCCGGGCGGTGTCGCTCAAGCGCCTGCTCGAGGAGACCGACAGCTTCGACTACCTGCTGGAGCAGGACCGTCGGGTCATCCAGCAGATCCAGATGCACAGTGACTATTACGGCATCCGTTACCAGCTCGACGGCAAGCGTGCCCTGTCGCATCTGGTCGGCCATCCGGCGCTGTTCTGGAGCGATGCGCCGGAGGTGCGTATCGATCTGCTGGCCGGTAGCGTGGCTCTGCAGCTGCAGCAGCGCGGCTCGCAGATCCATCTGGCGCTGACCCCCGAAGGGATCGCGGAGTGCGACGGGCTGTTCATCGAGAGGGAAACTCCGACCCGCCTGGTCATCTATCCGCTCGGTCGCGAGGCGCAGCAGATCGCTGACATTCTCGGCGGCGGGCTGAGCGTGCCGCAGACGGCCAAGGCGCAGCTGATGGAAACCATCGGCAGCATTGCGCCGCTGCTGCCGATTCACTCGGATCTGCCGGAGCTGGCGGTGAATATCGACAAGGTGGCCGCCGACGGCAAGCTGTACGCCCACCTGCTGCCGCTGCTGGAAGGCCTGCGCCTGCAGCTGCTGGTACGGCCGCTGGCCAGCGGCAGCTGGTTCCGCCCGGGGCAGGGGGCGGAGAGTGTACTCGGCGAGCAGGACGGTAGGCCGCAGCAGGCGGTCCGCGACCTGCCAGCCGAGCGCAAGAAGCTGCAGCAGGTGCTGCAGGCCTGCCCGGCGCTGGCCGAGGCCGACAGCGACGGCCACGAATGGCAGCTGGCCGAACCGCAGGCCGCTCTGCAGGTGCTGAGCGAGCTGCAGGGGCTGGACGTTGGGCTGCTCGAGTGCGTCTGGCCGGAGGGCGAACGCATGCGCATCAAGGCCCAGCCCGGCCTGCACCAGCTGCAGCTGCGCCTGCGCCAGCAGGGCGAGTGGTTCGAGCTGGACGGCGAGGTGGTCGTCGACGACGGCCGCGTGCTGCAGTTGCGCCAGTTGCTCAAGCTGCTGCAGGCCAGCCCCGGGCGCTTCGTCCGGCTCGGCGAGCAGGACTGGCTGGCCCTCGATGCCAGCCTGCGGCGGCGCCTGGAGGAGTTGGGTCGGCTGGCCGAACGCAACGGCGATGAGGGCCTGCGTCTCAATTCGCTGACCGCGCCACTGCTCGCCGAGCTGGCCGAAGAGGTGGGCAGCTTCGAGGCCGACGCCGCTTGGAAGGAGCACCTGGCCCGCCTCGAATCGCTGCGCGACTACCGCCCGCGGGTGCCCAGCACCCTGCAGGCCGAGCTACGCGACTACCAGCTGGAGGGCTTCGACTGGATGGCGCGTCTGGCGAAGTGGGGCGTTGGTGCCTGCCTGGCCGACGACATGGGTCTGGGCAAGACCCTGCAGACCCTCACTCTGCTGCTGCACCGTTCCGCCGCTGGCCCCCAGCTGGTGGTGGCACCGACCTCGGTGACGCCCAACTGGCTGGCCGAGACCATCCGCTTCGCGCCGACCCTGCGCCTGCACGCCTACCGCGAGAGTCGCAGCCTGGACGGGCTGGGGGCGCGCGACCTGGTGGTGGCCAGCTACGGCCTGCTGCAGCAGGACGCCGAAGCGTTCGCCGCCCGGCACTGGACTACCGTGGTGCTGGACGAGGCGCAGGCGATCAAGAACGCCGCCAGCAAGCGCTCCCAGGCGGCCATGGCGCTGCAGGCGGATTTCCGCCTGGTCGCCACCGGCACACCGCTGGAGAATCATCTGGGCGAGTTGTGGAACCTGTTCCGCTTCATCAACCCCGGTCTGCTCGGCAGTCGCGAACATTTCGCCCAGCGCTTCGCCGGGCCCATCGAGCGTGGCGACCAGGGCGCCCGCAAGGCGCTCAAGGCGCTGATCCAGCCGTTCATCCTGCGCCGCCTGAAGAGTCAGGTGCTCGACGAGCTGCCGGCGCGCACCGAGGTGGTCTACCGGGTGCCGCTCTCCGACGCCGAGCTGCACCTCTACGAGGCCATGCGCCAGCAGGCGCTGGACTCTCTCAGCCAGACCAGCGAGGAGGGCAGCCAGTCGCTGCGGGTACTTACCGAAATCACCCGGCTGCGGCGCTTCTGCTGCCATCCCAGCCTGGTGGTACCGGATAGCGACCTGCCCGGCAGCAAGCTGGCGGCCTTCGCCGAGATCGTCGAGGAGCTGCTCGACAGCCGCCACAAGGCGCTGGTGTTCAGCCAGTTCGTCGATCACCTGAGCATCGTCCGCAGTTGGCTCGAGGAGCGCGGCATCCGCTATCAGTATCTCGACGGTTCGACCCCGGCGAAGGAGCGCATGGCGCGAGTGGATGCCTTCCAGGGCGGCGACGGCGACATTTTCCTGATCAGCCTCAAGGCCGGTGGCACCGGCCTCAACCTGACCGCCGCCGACTACGTGATCCACCTCGATCCCTGGTGGAACCCGGCGGTGGAGGACCAGGCCAGCGACCGCGCCCACCGCATGGGCCAGCAGCGGCCGGTGACCATCTACCGGCTGGTGGCGGAGAGCACCATCGAGGAGCGCATCCTCGCCCTGCACGGACAGAAGCGCGATCTGGCCGACAGCCTGCTGGAGGGCGGCGAGGTCAGCGCCAAGCTCGACGCCGAGGCGCTGCTGCGCCTGCTGCGCGGCGGCTAGCAGGATCCTTATGCCACTTCTGTCCGCCCGCCGGCGCGTGCTGCTGGTCGTTCTGACGATCCTGGCCGGGCTGCTGGCCAGCGTCTGGCTGGCCGGGCTCTACGCCGAGCGGCGCCACTGGAGCGAGCGCAGCGTCGAGGCGCGCGGCCAGCTGGAGCTGTACGCCCAGTCGCTGCGCATCCTGGTTGAGCGCTTCCGCGCGCTGCCGGCGATCCTTGCCCTGGACACCGAGATCCAGGCGCTGCTGCGCGACGGCGCCGATCCGCTGGCGCGCGAACGCCTCAGCCGGCGCCTGCAGCGCCTCAACCAGGAAGCGGGAGCGGGGGTGATCTTTCTGCTCGACCTGCAGGGCAAGGCCATTGCCGCCAGCAACTGGCAGGAGCCAGGCAACTTCGTCGGCGGCAACTACGCCTTCCGCCCGTATTTCCAGGACGCCCTGCGCGAGGGCAGTGCCCGCTACTTCAGCGTTGGCGTGACCACCGGGGTGCCCGGCTATTTCCTCTCTCAGGCGGTGCGCGACGCCGATGGCCGCATCCTCGGCGTGCTGGCGCTCAAACTGGTGATGGAGGGCCTGCAGCGCGACTGGGCCGGGCAGCCGGGCATCCTGCTGGTGACCGACCGGCAGGGCATCTCGATCCTTTCCAGCCGGCCGGCCTGGCGGTTCCGCTACCAGCAGGGGCTGTCGTCGGAGTTGCGCGCCCGCCTGGTCGATACCCGTCGCTATGGCGACCGGGATCTGCAGCCCCTGGCAGTACGGCCGCTGCGTCAGCTCGACGGCGGCGCCGAGCTGTTGCGCATCGACGGCCCGGACGGCCGTCGCGACTACCTGCGCCTGCGCCAGCCGCTGGCCGACGAGGGCTGGACGCTGCAGCTGCTGCATGAGGCGCGCGTGCCGGGCGGCGCGCTGCGCAGCTATCGCCTGGCGGCGGCCGGCATCTGGCTGGCGCTGGTCTTCCTGCTGCTGTTCCTCGGCCAGCGGCAGAAGAACCGCCGTCTGCTGCTGCGCCGCCGGGCCGAGCTGGAGCAACTGGTCGAGGAGCGCACCGCGGCGCTGCGCAAGGCCCAGGACGAGCTGGTGCAGGCGGCGAAGATGGCTGCCCTGGGGCAGATGTCGGCGGCCCTGGCCCACGAGATCAACCAGCCGCTGACCGCGATGCGCATGCAGCTGGGCAGCCTCGGCCTGCTGCTGGCGAAGAATGATCCGGCGGCGATGCGCACCTGCCTGGCGCGCATCGACGGCCTGCTCACCCGCATGGCGGCACTCACCGGGCACCTCAAGACCTTCGCCCGCGACACTCCGGGCGGCCTGCGCGAGCGCCTGCAGCTGGACACCGTGGTCGATCATGCGCTGCTCTTGCTGGAAGCGCGCATCCGCCATGACGCCGTGCAGGTGCTGCGCCGGCGCGAGCCGCAGGCCTGGGTCGAGGGCAATGCGATTCGTCTCGAACAGGTGCTGGTCAACCTGCTGCACAATGCGTTGGATGCCATGGCCGGGTGCGAGCGCCGCGAGCTGCGCATCGAGCTGCGGCGGGATGGCGACGACTGGCTGCTGAGCGTCGCCGACAACGGCGGCGGAATCGCCCCCGAGCACCTGTCGCGGGTGTTCGAGCCGTTCTTCACCACCAAGCCGGTGGGCGAGGGGCTCGGCCTGGGGCTGGCCGTGTCCTATGGCATCATCCGCGACTCGGGCGGCCAGTTGGAGGTGCGCAACGCCGAGGGCGGGGCGCAGTTCGGCATTCGGCTGCCGGCCGCGGCGCCGCCGGATACATTGCACGTCGGCCCGCAGGAGCAGTGAGCATGCAGCAGATTCTCTTCATCGACGACGAAGCGCCGATCCGCGAGGCGGTGCAGCAGTGGCTGGAGCTGTCCGGCCTGGCCGTGCGCACCTGCGCCCGCGCCGAGGAGGCGCTGGCGCTGCTCGACGCGGACTTCCCCGGGGTGGTGGTCAGCGACGTGCGCATGCCCGGCATGGACGGCCTGGCCCTGCTCGAGCGCCTCAAGGCGCTGGATGCCGAGCTGCCGGTGATCATGGTCACCGGGCATGGCGACGTGCCCATGGCGGTGACGGCGATGCAGCAGGGCGCCTACGACTTCATCGAGAAGCCCTTCACCCCCGAGCGCCTGCTCGGCAGCCTGCAGCGTGCCCTCGACAAGCGCCGACTGGTCTGCGAGAACCGCGCCCTGCGCCGCCAGGTGGCGCAGCAGGGGCGCATCGAGAGCCGCCTGCTCGGCGTGTCGCCGGCGATCCAGCAGCTGCGCCGGCTGATCCTCGAGCTGGCCGACACCTCGGTCAACGTGCTGATCCGGGGGGAAACCGGCAGCGGCAAGGAGTGCGTGGCGCGCTGCTTGCACGAGTTCAGTCCGCGCGCCGGCAAGCCCTTCGTCGCGCTCAACTGCGCGGCGATTCCCGAGCAGCTGTTCGAGAGCGAGCTGTTCGGCCACGAGAGCGGCGCCTTCACCGGCGCCCAGGGCAGGCGCGTCGGGCGGATCGAGCACGCCGCCGGCGGCACCCTGTTCCTTGACGAGGTGGAGAGCCTGCCGCTGGCGCAGCAGGCCAAGCTGCTGCGCGTGCTGCAGGAGAAGAGCCTGGAGCGCCTCGGCTCCAACCGCAGCATCGCCGTCGACCTGCGGGTGATCAGCGCGGTCAAGCCGGACCTGGCCGCCGAGGTACGCGCCGGGCGCTTTCGCGAGGACCTCCTGTACCGCCTCAATGTCGCCGAGCTGCACATTCCGCCGCTGCGCGAGCGGCGCGAGGACATTCCCCTGCTGTTCGAACACTTCGCCTGCGCCGCGGCCGAGCGCCATGGCCGCGAACCGCGCCCGCTCGGCTCCGCCGAACTGGCCAGGCTGCTGGCCCACGACTGGCCGGGCAACGTGCGCGAACTGGCCAACGCTGCCGAACGCCACGCTCTCGGCCTGGGCGGCGGCGCCGGTGCGGCGGCGCCGCAGTCGCTGGCCGCGCAGCTGGAGGCCTTCGAGGCGCTGTGCCTGCGCCAGGCCCTGCAGCAGTGTCGCGGCAACATCGCCGAGGTCATGGAGCTGCTGCAGCTGCCGCGGCGCACCCTCAACGAGAAGATGCAGCGCCACGGACTGAGGCGTGGCGACTTTCTCCCCGTCGGCGAGGAGTGACGGGCAACGGGCATCGGCGGAGTCTTGCCGATCGGCCTTCCGGCATTGGCGAAAGTCGGCCGACTGCGCCTGCCATTCCGGCGTAAACCAGCAGGCCAGAGCCTTTCCTGGTCTTGGCCTGGTTCCTGCTAAAGCACCCTCCGTTGCCCCTGTCCGACCGGATCGGCCGGCGCGCCTCGATGCTCTGGTTCGGCGCCCTGGGTACGTTGTGCACCTTGCCGATCCTGATGACCCTCAAGACCGTTGGCAGCCCCGTTCTGGCCGGCCTGCTGATCATTATGGGCATGGCCATCATCAGCTTCTACACCTCGATCGGTGGCATCGTGAAGGCCGAAATGTTCCCGCCGGAAGTGCGCGCGCTGGGCGTCGGCCTGTCCTACGCCATCGCCAACGCCATGTTCGGCGGCACTGCCGAATACGTGGCTCTGGGCCTGAAGTCCCTCGGCCATGAGGAAGCCTTCTACTGGTATGTTTCGGGCATTCCGGCTTCCTTTCCGCTCCCGTTTCCAGACTGTCGTGTCGGCGGATTCTTGCCGACGGATTGATCGTCATCGGCAAGAGTCCGCTCGCCATTCTTCGGTTGTTCTGTGCGAACCCGCGTCCCAGAGCCATCACCGATCATGGCACGATGACTGCTATATGCTTATACCGTTATGCCGGCTGCCTACAAGAACAACGCCCTGGCGATTGCGGATCCTTCCTGCGCCCGTTGTTTCTCCGTCTGCCGGATAGCCGTTCCTTTCGCTGCCCATTGGCAGCGAATGAAGTACCCATGAAAAACCGGAGAACAAAAATGAAATCGAGCAAGCGCTTTGGCCTGTTCGCCGCCGCGGCGGCCTTCACTGCCAGCACCGCGGTTATTGCCGCGCCCACTTTCATCAACATCCTCACCGGCGGCACCAGCGGGGTGTACTACCCGATTGGCGTGGCCCTGTCGCAGCTGTACGGCAGCAACATCGAGGGCGCCAAGACCTCGGTGCAGGCGACCAAGGCCTCGGTGGAGAACCTCAACCTGCTGCAGGCCGGCCGCGGCGAGCTGGCCTTCGCCCTCGGCGACTCGGTGAGCGATGCCTGGAACGGTGTCGAGGAGGCTGGCTTCAAGGCACCGCTGAAGAAGCTGCGGGCCATCGCCGGCACCTACAACAACTACATCCAGGTGGTCGCCAGCGCCGGCGCCGGCATCAAGACCCTGGAAGATCTCAAGGGCAAGCGCATCTCCGTGGGTGCGCCGAAGTCCGGTACCGAGTTGAATGCCCGGGCCATCTTCAAGGCCGCCGGCATGTCCTACGAGGACCTCGGCAAGGTCGAGTTCCTGCCCTACGCCGAGTCGGTGGAGCTGATCAAGAACCGTCAGTTGGATGCCACTCTGCAGTCCTCGGGCCTCGGCATGGCGGCGATCCGAGACCTGGCGACCACCATGCCGGTGACCTTCGTGGCGATTCCCGCCGAGGTGGTGGCGAAGATCGGCAGCCCGGCCTACCAGCCCGGCGTGATTCCGGCTGGCACCTACGAGGGCCAGTCGGCCGACGTGCCCACCGTGGCCGTCACCAACCTGCTAGTCAGCCACGAGAAGGTCTCCGACGAGGTGGCCTACCAGATGACCAAGCTGATGTTCGACAATCTCGGCCGCTTGGCCACGGCGCACTCGGCGGCGAAGGAGATCAAGCTGGAAACCGCCACGAAGAACCTGCCGATCCCGCTGCATCCGGGTGCCGAGCGGTTCTACAAGGAAGCCGGCGTGCTCCAGTAAGGCATCGAGTGCCGCGCAGCCTGTCGGGGTGCTGCCTGACGGCGGCTCTTCCGGTGCCTTTGCACCCTGCGTGGCGCCTGCCTCCTCCAGAGGAGCCAGCAAGGCCAGCGTGACGCATCGCGTCGGCTTTGTCGGCGGCTCTCGTCAATTCCCGATTTCCAGCTCCGAGGTATTTCCATGAGCGAAAGCCAAGGCATGTCCGCCAGCCCCAGTCAGTGGCCGAAGGCGCTGTTCTATGTGGCTCTGCTGTTCTCCACCTACCAGATCATCACCGCCGCCTTCCACCCGGTGACCAGCCAGGTGCTGCGCGCCGGCCACGTCGGCTTCCTGCTGCTGCTGGTGTTCCTCTGCTATCCGGCGCGCGGCACCGCCCGCCCGTTCCAGCCGCTGGCCTGGCTGCTGGGCCTGGGCGGCATGGCCACCTTCGCCTACCAGTGGGTGTTCGAGGCCGACCTGATCCAGCGTTCCGGCGAGCTGACCACGGCCGACATGGCCATCGGTCTGCTGCTGATCGCCCTGGTGTTCGAGGCGGCGCGGCGGGTGATGGGCATCGCCCTGCCGCTGATCTGCGGCCTGTTCCTCGCCTACGGGCTGCTGGGCGAATACCTGCCGGGCGACCTGGCGCACCGCGGCTACGGTCTGGACCAGATCGTCAACCAGCTGTCCTTCGGTACCGAGGGCCTGTACGGCACGCCGACCTATGTCTCGGCCACCTACATCTTCCTGTTCATCCTGTTCGGCGCCTTCCTCGAGCAGGCGGGGATGATCAAGCTGTTCACCGACTTCGCCATGGGCCTGTTCGGCCACAAGCTCGGCGGTCCGGCCAAGGTCTCGGTGTTCTCCTCGGCGCTGATGGGCACCATCACCGGCTCGGGCGTGGCCAACGTGGTCACCACCGGGCAGTTCACCATTCCGCTGATGAAGCGCTTCGGCTACAAGGCCGGCTTCGCCGGCGGCGTCGAGGCCACTGCCAGCATGGGTAGCCAACTGATGCCGCCGGTGATGGGCGCGGTGGCCTTCATCATGGCCGAAACCATCAACGTGCCCTTCGTCGAGGTGGCCAAGGCCGCACTGATTCCGGCGCTGCTGTACTTCGGCTCGACCTTCTGGATGGTTCACCTGGAAGCCAAGCGCGCCGGCCTCGAGGGGCTGCCCAAGGAGCAGTGCCCGGACCCCTGGGCGGCGGTCAAGGAGCGCTGGTTCCTGCTGATTCCGCTGGGCGTGCTGATCGCCCTGCTGTTCTCCGGGCGCACGCCGATGTTCTCCGGCACCGTCGGCCTGGCGCTGACCGCCATCGTCATCCTTGGCTCGGCGATCATCCTCAAGGTTTCCTCCTTCGGCCTGCGCATGGCCTTCTGGATCGCCCTCGGCGTGCTCTGCGCCGGCTTCTTCCAGCTCGGCATCGGCGTGGTGTTCGCGGTCATCGGCCTGCTGGTGGTGGCCTGCTGGTTCGTCAAGGGCGGCCGCGACACCTTGCGGGTGTGTGTCGACGCGCTGGTCGAGGGCGCGCGCCATGCGGTGCCGGTGGGCATCGCCTGCGCCCTGGTCGGGGTGATCATCGGCGTGGTCTCGCTGACCGGGGTGGCCTCCACCTTCGCCGGCTACATCCTCGCCATCGGCCAGGACAACCTGTTCCTCTCCCTGGTGCTGACCATGATCACCTGCCTGGTGCTGGGCATGGGCATCCCGACCATCCCCAACTACATCATCACCAGCTCGATCGCCGCTCCCGCGCTGCTCGATCTCGGCGTGCCGCTGATCGTCTCGCACATGTTCGTCTTCTACTTCGGCATCCTCGCCGACCTCACCCCGCCGGTGGCGCTGGCGGCCTTCGCCGCGGCGCCGATCGCCGGCGAGAAGGGCCTGAAGATCAGCCTGTGGGCGGTGCGCATCGCGGTGGCCGGCTTCGTCGTGCCGTTCATGGCGGTATACAGTCCGGCGCTGATGCTGCAGGGCGACAGCTTGGCTGCGACCGCCTACGTGACGGTCAAGGCGCTGTTCGCCATCACCCTGTGGGGCGTGGCCTCGATTGGCTATCTGCAGCGCCGGCTGGACTGGTGGGAGCGCCTGCTGGCCTTCGCCGCTGGCACCAGCCTGATCCTCGCCCTGCCGGTCACCGACGAGCTCGGCTTCGCCCTTGGCGCGCTGGTGCTGGTCCTGCACGTCTGGCGGGCACGCCGGGCCACTGCGGTGGTCGGTGCGTGATCGGCCTGTGCCTGGGGCTGGCCGGCGCGGTGTGGGCACAGCTGCCCGTGCCGGCCTTCACCCTGGCCTGGGACCACAGCATCGAGAAGATCCGCTGGGAGGAGGACTACCGCGTCACGCCGGAGGGCTTGCTGCTCGGCGAGGCACGGGTCAGGGGCAGCGGCGCCGGCATGGAGATCCCGGACGGCGCCGTGCTGCACGACGGCAGCTGGCACTACCGGCGCCAGCTGCCGCCGCTGCAGCCCCTGCGCCTGGGGCGCACGCCCGAGGCGGGCGACTACCAGCTGTGCTTCGACGACGCCTGTCATCCGCTGGGCGAATGGCTCGGTCCACCCCGGACCGAGCTGCCGACGGTGGAGTTGTGGAGTTGCGCGCAGTGATTCCATCGTGCTGTCAAGGCCATAGGGTTTTTTGTAGGGTGGGAAACGGCCGCAGGCCTTTCCCACCATCGGCGCGGTCATGGTGGAAAACGCTTCGCGGTTTTCCACCCTACGGCAAGCCATTGAAAGGTTTCGGGCTCAGTCCGAGGTCGCGCGGTTGCGCACGCGGTTGGCGAAGGCGTAGATCGGGTCCTTGATCAGCGCCTTGGCCGCCTCGCTGGCGCCGACATCGTCCAGCGCTTTGTTCAGGCACAGCATCCACTGGTCGCGCTCCTTCGGGCCGATGGCGAAGGGCTTGTGTGCCGGGGTCATGCAGACCGTGCCGTACTTCTCCAGGTACAGCTTGGGGCCGCCGAGCCAGCCGGAGAGGTACTCGAAGAGTTTCTCGCGCACCGGCGTGGTGTCCGCGCCATGCATGCGGCGGATGTCCTCCACCTCGGGCAGACGCTCCATGTTGTCGTAGAAGGCGTTGCACAGCCGGCGCACGCCTTCCTCGCCGCCGAGCAGTTGATAGGGGGTGAGGACGTTGATCATGCAAAACACTCCGTTGATATTTCGATTGCCGCCCTGCTGCCGATTGGCAGCAGGGCGACCTTGACCTGAGTCACTGGCGACAGCGTGCCGTCTTTGCCCTCAGTCATGCCCGCCCATGTCCATGCCGCGGAAGATGCTGCAGCGTTCGAACACCGCCAGGCTCGGCTCCACCGACTTGTGGTGGCAGTACTTGGCCACTAGCTTGGCCAGGCCCTTGATGTCGCGGCCGCTGGCCTGGGGGAAGAGGGTGGCCAGGCGCTCGGTGAGCTCGGCGGCGACCTTGAGGCCGAACTGCTCGGTCATCACTTGCCAGATCCGCCGGCGGTCTTCCGGACCGGGCGGGTGGTACTTGATCAGCGCGATGCAACGCGACACTACCGCCTCGTCGATGTCGTCCACCCGGTTGGTGGTGAGGAACAGCAGCCCGTTGAAGTACTCCAGCACGCGCAGGAACACGCCGACCACCGCGTTGGCTGTGATGTTGTCATCGCGCCGCTTGATGTACACGTCGGCCTCGTCGATCAGCATCACCGCGCCCCAACGCTGGGCGCGGGTCAGGGTGGCCTTGAGGGTCTTCTCCATCTCCGCGACGTTCAGGCCGAGCTGCCCGGAATGCACGCGGTACAGCGGGCGCTTGATGATCTCCGAATACACCTCGGCGGTCAGCGTCTTGCCCACCCCGGGCGGGCCGGCGCAGAGCACCGTGGTGCCGCCGGACTTGCCCTCGACGATGTCGTCCATCAGCACGTCCATCTCGGCGGTGAGGATGTCGATCAGATCGGTCTGCTCCGGCGGCAGGATCAGCTTGTCCTTGAGCTTCGGCTGGTAGACGTAGGGCTGCATGTCGTCGACGTGCACCCACAAGTGGTGGTGCAGGTCCAGGTGGAACATCAGGATGTAGCCGTGCACCGGCAGCTCGGCGAACACCCCCTCGGGGATGTCGCCGCGCACGGCCTCGGTGGCCTTCTCCACGCGCTCGTCGTACTTCACGCTGCGCCCGGCCTTGCGCAAGTACTTGCCGAGCACGTCGCCGCTGGCGTCGAGCACGAGGGCGCGGTCCTTGAGGATCTCCTCGTCGTTGACCAGCCGCGCGCTGCCGCCGGTGGAGGACAGCACCACCCGCTCCTTGCGGGTCCAGTCGGTGTTGCGATGGGTGGCGGTGGGGTCGTCGGCGAAGATGCCGGTGCCGCTGGCGGAGAACTGCCGGCCGTAGTCGGAGCGGAACTCGAAGAAGCGCGCCGTGGAGTGGGCGTAGGCGGCGATAAGCTCCGCGGTTTCCTTGAGGAAGCCCTTGGCGATGAGGATTTCCGCGATGGTCCGGCCGACGATGTCGCGCTCCAGGATGGTCAGGGTCAGCGATGTGACCCGCGCCATGGAGTTGGCCTTCAGCTCGATCAGGATGCGCCCGCTTTCCTCCTCGCCTGGCGGGGTGAAGTCGATGCGCGACACCAGATAGGCGAGCGGCTTGCCGGCCATGTTGATCTTGAACAGCCAGCCGCGGATTGCGCCCCGGATCAGGAACTCGGCAACCGCCGGCACCATCCGCTCCAGGTCGCGTTCGCCGAAGCGCTCGCCGCCGTCGCTCACCGCCCGCCGCAGGGTGGCGATCTGCGCCGCGCGCAGCTCCATGCTCGGCCCGGCGGCGAGGTAGAGCCGGTGCAGATGGTCCAGCTGCGCCATCGTCAGTTGCTCGAAGACTACTTCGGCCCGGTTGCCGAGTTTCAGTTGATGGGTCAGCGCCGACAGCTCGGGGAATTCGCTGACCAACGCTTCGACGTGGGGTCGATCGATGAGAAGTTTCATGCCGGACCAGCCTTGGTAATCACGGGGCAAGTGTTCTAGCAAGCTCCATGCCATTGGATAAGTTTTTGATTTTGCAAGATTATTTCAGGTTTACTGTGCGTTTCTCTACATAACGGGTCGGTGCCTGTGTGGGGTAGAGGACAAACCGCTGGCGCTGAAGAGCCGGGCCAGGTGGCGTTCCTCGAAGCTGCTGGTGACATGGTCGACGAAGGCTCGGATCTTGGCCGGCAGCAGCCGGCCGCCGGCGAAGTACAGGGACAGCGGCCCGGCGTCGGCGTGCCAGTCCGGCAGCAGGCGCACCAGGGCGCCACTGTGCAGGTGCGGCAGGACATCCGGCAGGGCCAGCAGACCCACGCCCAGGCCCAGCCGCACGGCATGGCAGAGGGCGTCGGGGTCGTTCACCAGCAGCCGCGCCCTGAGCTCCACTGGCTGTTCCGCGCCTGCGCTGTCGCGCAGCGACCACAGGCGCAGCCGCCCACTCAGCGCCGAGCGCATCAGTACGCCGTCCCAGTCCCTGAGCTGCTCCGGGCGCTGCGGTAGCGGCCGGCCCTGCAGCCAGGCGGGCGCGGCCACGGCAACGATATGCACCCTGGCCAGTTCACGCGCCACCAGCCCCGGCGTCAGCTCGATGCCGCCGCCGATGGCGGCGTCGAAGCCCTCGGCGATCAGGTCCACCTGGCGGTTTTCGAACTGCCAGTCCGGCGTCACCGCCGGGTAGCGGGCCATGAAGTCTGGCATCAGCGGCAGCAGGTAGTCGCGGCCGAAGCCGGGGGCGGTACTGAGCTTGAGTACCCCGGCGGGCTCGCCGGCCGCGCCGCTCAGCTCGGCGATCGCTGCCTGGATGCTCGCCAGTCCGCCGGAGACCGCCTGGAGGAAGCGTTCGCCGGCTTCGGTCAGGGTCAGCCGGCGGGTGCTGCGCTGGAACAGGCGCACGCCGAGGTTGGCCTCCAGCCGGGCGACGTTGCGGCTCACCGCGGCAGGGGTCAGTGCCAGCCGCCGGGCGGCGGCGGAGAAGCTGCCGGTTTCGGCGCTGCGCACGAAGGATTCGAGATTGGTGAGGGTTTCCATGGGTTCACCTTCAAGTATTGCTTGAAAGTGATTCTAACCATTGCCCGCTACTGACCGGGATATCCAGGTTGCATAGTGGACCCATCCACTCCCCAACCCCGAGGTCACCCACATGAACACTCTCCAACCCCTGCACGGCAAGGTCGCCATCGTCACCGGCGCATCGCGCGGTATTGGCGCCGCCATCGCCACACGCCTGGCCGCCGACGGCGCCAGCATCGCCATCACCTACCACGCCTCGGCGGACAAGGCCGCCGCGCTGGTCGCCTCAATCGAGCGCGCCGGCGGCCGCGCCATCGCGATCCGGGCCGATGCCGGCGATCCCGAGGCGGTACGCGCCGCGGTCCGCCAGGTGGCGGAAACCTTCGGCCGGATCGACATTCTGGTCAACAACGCCGGCATCAGCGTGCTCGGCGCACCGGAGGAAATCGCCTTCGAGGACTTCCAGCGCATTCTCGCGGTGAACGTCACTGGTGTCTTCGTCGCCACCCAGGAAGCGCTGCGGCACATGGGCGAGGGCGGGCGGATCGTCCATATTGGCAGCTCCATGGTGCAGTACGCGGCCTTTGCCACCGCCTCCGCCTATACCCTGACCAAGGGCGCGCTGGCCGGTTTCAGCCGTGGCCTGGTGCGCGACCTGGGGCCACGTGGCATCACCGTGAACACTGTGCACCCGGGGCCGACCGACAGTGACATGAACCCGGCGGACGGCCCGGTGGCCGACTTCGTGCGGCCGAACATCGCCGTGCAGCGCTATGGCCGCGGCCAGGACATCGCCAGCGCCGTGGCCTGGCTCGCCAGCCCCCCAGGCCTCCTTCGTCAGCGGCGCCGAGCTGCTGGTGGACGGCGGCTTCACCGCCTGATTCCCGACTGCACAGGAGAGACAACATGAACATTGGCATCATCGGCGCCGGCGCCATCGGTTCGGCCATCGCACGGGGCCTGACCCGCGCCGGAATCCCGGCGTCCATCGCCAACAGTCGCGGGCCGCAGAGCCTGGCGGCGCTGGTCGCCGAACTCGGGCCGCGGATCAGCGCGGTGAGCGTGGAGGAGGCCGCCCGGGCGGACCTGGTGTTCCTCGCGGTGAACTGGTCGAAGATCCCCGCGGCGGTAGAGGAGCTGGGACCCTGGAATGGGCGCATCGTGATCGACACCAACAACCCCATCGAGGCGCCGCTGTTCAGGCCCTTCGAGTTGGGCGGGCGCACCTCCAGCGAGGTGGTCGCCGGGTTGTTGCCCGGCGCGCAGGTGGTGAAGGCCTTCAACCACCTGCGGCCCGAACTGTTGTCCGCCGATCCGCAGGCCGAGGGCGGCCGCCGCGTGCTGTTCTTCTCTGGCGACGACGCCAGGGCCAAGGCCAAGGTGGCGCGGCTTATCGAGCAGCTCGGCTTCTTCGGCGTCGACCTCGGTTCACTGGCCGCAGGCGGTCGCCTCGCCCAGTTCCCCGGTGGCCCGCTGCCAGCGCTGAATCTGGTCAGGTTCGACTGAGGCCGGCCGGTGCGCTGCGCCAGCCGGCTGACGCAGCGGGCGTCAGGCGCCGAGCAGCCGTACCAGATACACCACGGAGGCGGCCAGGCCCAGGGCGCTGCGCACCCCGTGCAGCCGGCCCCAGTTGTCGAGCAACTGGCGGGTTTCCGTCGACGACAGATCGCGTCCGGGCTCGAGCAGGCGATGATTGGTCGGCATGATCGCGACGAAGGTGAAGGGCACCACCAGACCGATCAGCAGTGCCTCGCCGAGCCAGGCGATGCCCCCGCCGAGCAGCCAGGCCAGGATGCCGGCAAGGAGGCTGGTGACTGCCAGCGAAGCCTGCATGAGCGTGGCCCGCCGGTAGCTCGGCGCCCATACCGTCGCGGCAATTTCGGTGGCGCAGCCCATCCGTGCCGGATGCTCGACGAGGTTGATGTAGACTGCCGCACCGGTGAACAGGGTGCAGCAGAGGGTGGCGAGGAACTGGGCCGCTTGGAGCATGGATGCTCTCCCGCCGTGGGGCTGGGATGCCGGAGCCTCAAGTCTAGCCGGGGGCGGTTCTGCTCGGCAGTCGGCTGCGGCATGGGTGCGTATCGCACCGGACCCTATATATGGCTTGCAAATCTGAAACAGCATCTATTCATTTCTGTTTTCAGATCAGGCGGCTTTTATTGTTGGCTGCATGGCATTCAGTTCAATTACATGCAGCCACTTGGAGGACAAGTTTTGTAATAGCTGAGCTTTGACATTCCCAAGGCGGGATTGCAGTATTGCGCTATATTTTCCGGTTTGGCAATTTATGCCAGTTCTCTGCTTTTTGCTTAAAATTTGCTGATTTTTATGGATTTTGGCGTCCACTTTCAAGGTTTTGCAAAGTTTCGACACGAAGTGCGTTTGATTTTCCAGTATTTGACCTTATATGTAGGTCGCGCATACTTTTCGGGTATGCGATCTTCTATCGGCAACCCAGTCAAGAGAAAACCATGCAGTCTGAAGAAAAGAATCTGATCGATGGCCTGTTTTCCCGCCTCCGCGATGTCGAAGGCCAATCCGCGTCGCGCGATCCACAGGCTGAAGGCGTAATCAGGGAGCACGTTGCCCGTCAGCCGGCTGCTCCCTACTACATGGCCCAGGCGATCATCGTCCAGGAAAACGCCATCCAGCAGCTCGACGGTCGCACCAAGGAGCTGGAGGCGCAGATCGAACAGCTGAAGCAGCAGGCCCAGAGCGCCAGCCGCCAGCAGAGCGGCGGCGGCTTCCTGGCCGGTCTGTTCGGCGGTGGCCGCAGCGAGCCGCAGCCCCAGCAGCCCGTCGCTCGCCCGCAGCCGGCGGCCCGTCCGGCGACTTCGGGGTGGAGCGAGCCCGGCCACGGCAACCAGGGTGGCTTCGGCCAGCAGCCGGGCTTCCAGCGCGGCGCTTATGCTCCCCAGGCGGGCGGTGGCGGCTTCCTTTCCGGGGCCCTGCAGACCGCTGCCGGCGTGGCCGGCGGTATGGTGCTGGGGAACGTGCTGATGGACCTGTTCCAGGGGGACGAGGAGCAGGTGGCCGCAACCGAGGCCGCGCACGAGCCGGCAGCGGAGCCGGCACCCCAGATCGCGGAAGAGAGCCAGGCACCGGAAGAGGACTACTTCGCTGACAGTGGCGAGGAAGGTGGCGATTTCTTCGGCGGGGACGACGAAGACTTCGTCTGATCGGTTCTTTTGGCAGGCGCCGGGAGCTGCCAGTGGCAGTTTCCGCTTGCCGCGGGTGGTCGGCGGCGACGCTGCCAGAGAAAGCACCTGCGGCTGTGGATGGGTTACGGCTTGCGCCCTGCCCATCCAGGAGATGCCGGGTGGCGGCGCCCTTGAGCGCAATGCTCCCGGCTCCTCGCTTCAAACTTTTTTCACGAACTCCGACTTCAGCTTCATCGCGCCGATCCCGTCGATCTTGCAGTCGATGTCGTGATCGCCGTCGCACAGACGGATGTTCTTCACCTTGGTGCCGACCTTCACCACCAGGGACGAGCCCTTGACTTTCAGATCCTTGATCACGGTGACGGTATCGCCGTCCTGCAGGACGTTGCCGACCGAGTCCTTGATAACCTTGTCGCCTTCGGCCGTCGCCTTGGTCGTCTCATCAGCGGACCACTCATGGGCGCATTCCGGGCAGACCAGCTGCGTGCCGTCCTCGTAGGTGTATTCGGAAGCGCATTTGGGGCAGGGCGGCAGGGTGCTCATGAGGACTCCTCCGGTACAGGGATGAAAGGGGCGGGGATTGTATAGGTTTTGGCAGGGCAGGGAAGCGGCCGCACTTGGCCCGCCAGGCCATCGGCAGGAAGCCTGGCGGGCGAATGGCGTTGGTCAGCGCGGACGGGGTCCCGCGCGGCGGTCGTTGCGCCGCCTGTTTTTTCGCAGCCCTTATCTCCTGGGCAGTACCTTGTGGTGGGACCAGGGCTCGTGATGGGCGTTGTCCCTGAGGTTCTGGTCGGTGAAGCGGTACCAGCCCTCCTTGAAGTGCGTCCACCAGCCATGATCGAGATCGCTACCGTGTTTGCGTACGATCTCCTCCACCTGCTCGATGCGCATGTGCGAGGCATCGTAGGCGACATCCAGACGGCCGGTGGCCTTGTCGAGTGCGACGCTGTCCACGCCCAGCAACTGATCGATCTCCTGCGCAATGGCTGCGGCCCGGACTGCATTCAGCGCTTCGAGTTTGAGATGACGCTTCACCAGGTAGGCTTCGTGAACTCCCGGTCTGTGATCCATATCAGACATGAGTTTTTTCTCCCGCGCTTGAGTTGCATCCTGTTATGGCGGTGCCTGAACGTCAGGGAGCTTCGGCTCCGTACCCTGGAAATCAATCAAAGACCGAGTCGCTGCCTGGTTCACCAGCAACTATAGAAGACCGCCAAGCCGGCTGCCGACTGACGGCGGCTCGCCGGCAATGGCCTGTGCTATACCCTCTCTGGACAGGAGGAGGGCGCAAGGACTGCGATCCCTGCCGGCGCTTGAGCTGCCGAAATCCGGCGGCGCCATCCGGGCCGTATCGCCGGCCGTGCCAACGAAGCGGATGCCGTCGGCCGACCCGCGGGCGGCCTGCAGACAGCGAGGTTCAGACCATGACCCTGATGCAATGCACCTACCGCGACCACACCATCACCGCCGACGTCCTGGAGCATGAGGGCAGCCCGATGCCCTGGGCCGGCGGCTGCCATATCACCGCACCCGACGGCCGCACCACCCGGCGGCTGCCCCTGCCGCTCGGGTACGCCTTCATGGCCGAGCTGGAGCAGGCTCAGCACGCCTCCATCGCCCACGGCAAGTGGCTGGTCGACCAGTGCCTCGACCATGGCAAGCCGCTCTTTCCCCAGGTCGCCTGAACGGCTGGCATCCTCGCCTCAGGATCGGGTGGAAAAGCCGCAAGGTGCTTTTCCACCCCTGACCACCGCGATCCCCGGTGTCGCAAAGGCTTTGCCGCGATCTCCTGTCCGTTAATGTCAAGGATTAGGCTGCAAGCGTTATTGTCGCGCCCTTGCCCGCCAGCCACTCTAATGCCACTCCGCCTGGCTGGCGATCCGGCCAACCCCATGGCGGGCAGTAGTTCTGGCAATGAGTTCACAACAATCATTCGGAAAAAAGACTCATGCAAGCATGGAAAGCAGTCCTTCCCACGGGAATGTCTCCAGCGACCGAGGGCCATGGCGGTGGCCTGAACAGTCGTATCCCCGCCGATCCGGCTCCGGCGTTCATGGCCGGAACAGTCAGCCTTTCGCTACTCCGCTCTCCGGCCAGGCCCGGAGCTCCTGCCGAATTTCCATCGATCCCGCCTGAGCCGGCTGCCCCTCGGGATGCCGGGCGTCGCTCTGTCGCTGCGCTGAGCCGGTACGGCCGGCTCGCAAGCGACAGGCACGTCGCCGGCCCTGCCGTGGACACCGATCCGAAGCGGAACTCGCCCGATTCGGCCGAATGGGCGTGACGGCCAGCCTTTGCCTGCGCGGTTACCCGGCGCGGCGGCCGGTCATGGCCGAGCGGTGGCGATGCCCACCGTGCCCGACAAGAACAACAAGACAGAAGGACCCCGATGCGATGTTCAAGTCTCCCCACCTCAGGAGCATGATGTTTCCCCTTTCCGGCCTGGCGCTGGCCGGCGGCACGCCCTCGCCGGTACTGGCCGACTTCTTCGCCGACAGCAAGGCCAGCCTGCTGATACGCAACTACTACTACAACCGCGATTTCCGCCAGGAGGGCGGCAGCAGCACGGGACAGTCCCACGCCGACGAATGGGCCCAGGGCTTCATCCTGAATTACGAATCCGGCTTCACCGAAGGCGCACTGGGCTTCGGCATTGATGCCGTCGGCATGTGGGGCATCCGCCTCGACTCCAGTCCCGGCCGGGCGGGCACCGGCCTGCTGCCGGTGCACAACGACGGCGACGTGCCCAACGATTACGGCAAGGTGGGCGCCACGCTCAAGCTGCGCTACTCCCAGAGCCTGCTGCGCTACGGCAGCCTGTTTCCCAGGATGCCGACGGTCATGCCCAACGAGACGCGCCTGTTCCCCACCTACTTCCGTGGCGGGAGCCTGGTTTCCCAGGAGATCGACGGCCTGACCCTGAATGTCGGTCGCCTGACCCACCTGATCGAGCGCAACTCCAGTGCCAGCGAAGACATCACCATGAACAACAAGGGCATGAGGGGACTGGATGCCACCGACCAGTTCGACTTCGCCGGGGCCAAGTACAAGTGGAGCGACAACCTGACCACCGCCTACGACTACGCCAACCTGGACAACAACTACCACCAGCATTTCTTCACCCTGAACCATCTGCTGCCCATCGTTGCCGGACAGTCCCTGGCGACGGACCTGCGCTTCGCGCGCTCCTCCGACGACGGCGACAGCAACGTGGACAACAAGGCGATCAACGCCATGTTCGTCTACAAGCTGGCGGCCCACAGCTTCGGCCTGGGCTATCAGAAGATGATCGGCGACACCGGCTTCGCCTACATCACAGGAACCGACCCCTATCTGGTCAACTTCGCCCAGGTGAACGACTTCGCCAACCCCGGCGAAAAGTCCTGGCAGGTGCGCTACACCTACGACTTCGCCGCCCTGGGCATTCCGGGACTGAATTTCATGACCCGCTACATCAGCGGTCGCGACATCCGCCGGGCCGATGGCAGCAAGGGGGAGGAGTGGGAGCGCGACACCTATATCGACTACGTGTTCCAGAGCGGCCCCCTCAAGAACCTCAGCCTGCAATGGCGCAACGCCACGCTGCGCAACGACGGCAGGGGCAACGACCTCGACGAGAACCGCCTGGTCGTCACCTATACCATGCCCTTGCTCTAGCACTACAGTTGCATTTTGGAAATGAGATGAGCCCGCCTGGCCCCGGCCTGATGAGCCCTTCGCCAACATGACCAGGCAATGATCTGTGCCGGATCGATCAGGCGCTGTGCCAGGCGGGTGGCGATGCGGCGGATTTCCTGCATGGACCAGCGGATCAACTCTGCACGGGGACGAGAGGCTGTGTCTGTTTTTTGAGCACGGCAGGGCATTGGCACGGTGGCGGATCGCGGCCAGCAGGGCAAACGCCAGCATGGCCAGCGACACATGGCGATGCCAGCCATGCCAGGAGCGGGTCTCGTTATGATCGAGCCCCCACGCGTGCTTGGCCGTTTCGAAGGCACTTTCGATCGCCCAACGATGCCCTTCTACCCAGGCCAGCTTTTCCAGGGGCGTTCCAGCCGGCGCCCAGGTGGTGAAATAGGTCAGCTCTCCATCGACCAGGCGGCGGCGAATCAGCAGGCCCCGTGTCCACAGTCCTGTCGCGGATAGGCCATAGTCACTGGCCTCCAGGTCTGCCAGTTCCAGATAGGCCCACTCGTGCAGACGTGGTCCCTGAGTGCCTTCGCCTGCCGAGCAGCATCTCCAGGCCGAAAGCGGTAACGCCTGCGCCACCTGCTCGGCCGTGCCGGAGATCCAGGGCCTGTCAATCCAGGCCTTGACGGTATGAGTGCCCTTGACACCCAACACGTAGCCCTTCCCGGCACGTCGCAGGGCGGTCTCGAGATGACCCACGCCGTAGACGCTGTCGGCAGCCACCCAGGCAAAAGGCGTATTCGCCGCGATGGCCCGCTCGATCATGTCCTGGGCCATCCGGGGTCTGGTTGAAAACCCGATACCTTTCAGTACCTGGGCGGCAGCCAGACGCAAGGGATCATCCGTCCAGGCTTCGGGCAGATACAGCGCCCGGTCGATGAAGGCATGCCCGTGACGCGAGACATAGGCCGCGAAAACACCGATCTGGCAGTTGGTGATCTTGCCGGCCGACCCGCTGTACTGGCGGGCCACGCCGCAGGAGGCGTGACCCTGCTTGAGAAAGCCGGTCTCGTCCAGAACCAGGACGGCCTCGTCGTCGGCCAGATGCTCGAGCACATAGGCGCGCACCAGATCACGCAGGGCATCGGCCTCCCCGCGGCCGCGGCCGAGAATGGCCTGCTGACGCCAGGGGCCGGGATCGCCGGCGGCCTCGGCGCGCATCCAGCCGGTCTTGCGTGGCTCGTTGCCCAGCAGGCCATCGAGGAACCAGCCGGCAGAGGCCGCCCCCCGCTCCTGGGTAAACAGAGGGCGCATACGCGCCTTGACTTCGCGCAGCGATGAAGCCCACAGCTCCAGGGTTGTCTCGAACGATGCACTTGTCATCCGGTCTCTCCCAGGCAAGGGAATACATCAAGCAAGGCAGATGAAGGCTAAATATGCAACTGTAGTGCTATTACCTGTTAACACTACTCCGCGCGGCCACGACGGAGCCTGTTTTTGCGCGGGGTTAGGCGCGAGGAGAGAAGTTTGGTCATTCCAAACGAACGACGAGCAACGACACACCGCGCAAAAACAGGCCCGTCCCTGCGGGTTGCGCGCCAAATGGCGCCATGCGTCGTTGCGGGACTTGGCAAGGGAATGCCATTCCCTGCGTCCCGCGCCTCGCCTGGCACCATTTGGCGCGGCAACGCGGCTCGCGGAGAGTAGTGTTAACAGGCCATGGGGCAGGCCTGCACGGGAGGATGCCCGCAATGGGACAAGAGGAATGCACCATGAACGACAGCCGACGGCAAGCAACCCTGTACCTGGACGATCTGGTGGCGGGCGCGCGTTTTCGCAGCGACGAGTTCGTGCTGGACGAGGCCGGTCTCAAGGCCTTCGCCGCGCAGTTCGTTCCCCAGCCCTTTCATCTGGATGACGAGGCGGCCAGGCAGACCCTGTTCGGCGGGCTGGCGGCCAGCGGCTGGCATACCGCAGCCATCACCATGCGCCTCCTGGTCACCAGCGGCATGCCGCTGGCCGACGGGCTGATCGGTGCCGGCGGCGAGATCGACTGGCCCAGGCCCATGCGGGCGGGGGGACATTCTGCATGTGGAGAGCTGCATCCAGGCGATCACACCGTCGCAATCCAGGCCAGATGCGGCATCGTCGCCCTGGAAAGCCTGACGCTGAATCAACGTGGCGAGGTGGTGCAGAGGCTGCTGGCCAAGCTGGTCGTGTTCCGCCGACCTGCGTAGCTCCAGCGGGGGGATATCGCCGAGATCGACACCGCTACAGGCGGGCTCGGCAGGAGCCTCGCCTGTCCGGCGCCTCTTTAGCGCTGTTTCGACATCTCAATATGCTGGTCGAGGTTTTCCTCCAGCATCTTGTTGAACTGGTCGCTGTACCAACTGTGCGCTTTTTCCTTGTCGGTCGCCAGGTCGCCGGAGCGGCACGTGGCTTCGTGGGCGCTGAACCTGGCCGCGGCGTAGCGGATGGCGGTGCTGATGTGCCCCAGATCCTTCTGTTCCTCCTCGAGCAGACGGTTGGCAACGGCGATGAACTCATCAGCCATGTCGAAGATTTCCATGTTTACCGGGTTTTCGGACATGTTCAGATCCTGTTGGCATTAAAGGTTGAGCGGAGGTTTGTTCCGTTTATACGTGGCGCGGATTTGCAAGTAAACGGTTGGCATGCAGCAGCAATGCTACGCTCAGGGGCCGGCCATTGCATGGGAACTCGCGAAATCGAAGCTGTCGCCGCTGGCCGTCGAAGCTTTCCCTTGCTTGCGTTGTCCATTAATTACTGCACAGCGACCACCAAGGGAGAGCCGTATGGCCCGCAAGCATTTCGCCAAGTTTGACGCCATTTCCTCGGCCGTTCCTGTCGACGAGGCCTTCGAAGCTGTCATCGCCGTCAAGCGCCGGGGTGTCGACGAAAACGCCCGCGTGCATCATGTAGCCAACGGCCAGCGCTACGACCTGGCCTCCGAAGCCGACGCGGTGGCTGAGGCTGCGCTAACCAAGGTAATCGAAGTCCGCGACGACGGGGAGCTGATCTGGGAGCCCAATGCGATGTGAGGCGCCAGGCAGTGCAGTGAGCTTACTAGGGACAGGGCCAGAGTAGCGGCCCCGGCGAAAGCGTGCCTGAGCGTTCGGAGCTGCTCCCACAGGGCGGCATGGGAGCAATCCATGAGAAAGGGCTCAGCTGCTCAGGCCGACGTAGACATTCTGCACATCGTCGTGACCGTCGAGGGCTTCGAGGAAGGCTTCGACTTCCTCGAGTTCGGCGCCCGACAGGCTCACCGGGTTCTTCGCCTTGTAGCCCAGTTGGGCTGACTGCACGGTGAAACCGAACTCCGGCAGGGCGCGGCAGACGGCGTCCAGGTCGGTCGGCTCGGTGTAGAACAGGGTGGCGCCTTCCTCGGCAGGCTCGAAGTCCTGGGCGCCGGCCTCGATGGCGGCCAGTTCCGGATCGGCACCGCCTTCGGGGGTCGCCTCGATCAGGCCAAGGTGGTCGAAGTCCCAGCTCACCGAGCCCGAGGTGCCCAGTTGGCCCTTGCGGAACAGCACGCGGATTTCCGCCACGGTGCGGTTCACATTGTCGGTCAGGCACTCGACGATCACCGGCACGTGGTGCGGGGCGAAGCCTTCATAGAGGGTGCGCTCGTAGTTGACCTCCTCGCCGGAGAGGCCCGCACCTTTCTTGATCGCGCGCTCCAGGGTGTCCTTGGGCATCGATGCCTTCTTGGCCTGATGCACCGCCAGGCGCAGCTTGGGGTTCATGTCCGGATCCGCGCCGTTGCGCGCGGCAATCATGATTTCCTTGACTAGCTTGCCGAAGATTTTGCCCTTGGCGTTGGCGGCAATTTCTTTAGGTCTGGCTTTCCACTGGGCGCCCATATCGGTTCTCTCGCTGTGGCGGTTGAGTCCCGGGCCGACCCGGGAACGGAAAGTGGGCGATTCTAGCGCCTCGCGGGCAGGCCGGCACCTGCCGGTCGGGTGCGGGGCAGGGCAATCGCATGAAGGGGCAGGTGCAGCCGCTCACTCCCTCTCCCGCGTGCGGGAGAGGGCTGGGGAGAGGGAAAACAAGCCATCGCTGCTCATTTGCCCGCTCCCCCGGCCCCTCGGCTTTGGCTTCCTGCGTCGCCCTACCTCCTGCATCCATGCAGTCGTCTCCCATGAAAAGTCGTTCATGCGATTGCCCTGGGGCGCGGTGCCCGCATCCCCTCAGGAGAGAGCGGCTGTCAGGCGCGCCGGCCTATCGGTGCAGCAACTCGGGCGGCACGTTGCCGCCGTTTTCCGCCAGCTTCTGCAGCACGGTCTTGTGCAGCCATATGTTCATCTGCGCCGAGTCGCCCATCTTTTCCGGCGGGCAGCCCAGCTCGCCGGCCAGTTCCTTGCGCGCCTGCAGGCTGCTGTCCAGATCGAGCAGCTTGAGCAGGTCGACGATGGAAGCTCTCCAGTTGAGCTTTTCCGGATGCCCGGCTGCCATTCCTTCCAGCTTGCTCACCACATCCACCATGCCGGTGTCTGCCGGGGCGGACGGTGCAGGCGTCGCCGTCGGCGTGCTGGTGGGCGCTGCCTCCGTCGCCTGCGCTTTCGAGCCGAAACCGAGCGAATTGAGAATCTTGCTGAACAGACCCATGGGGTTTCCCTCCGGTTTTTGATTGTGGCGAGGGGAGCATAGATCAGGGGAGCGCTGTTTATCCTGGCGGTAGCGGCAGGGATCTGCTGGCAATTGGCCGGAAAGTAGCGATATCTGGCAAGGAGCGGGGAAGGGCGTGCCGCAGGCGACAGCCAGAAGCAGTCAGCGGTCGCGCTTGTAGCACCATGGCCCGGAGCGCAAGATGCGCGGCAAAACCGCCCATAAGAACGGGGCCCCCATGTTGCGCCTGCTGCCGATGCCCCTTCTTCTGCTCGGAACCGCCGTCCTGGCCGCGCCGGAGCCGGTGCTGCTGTATCGCGGGATCAAGGATTGGGTGGTGGTCTGCGACAACCTGCGCAGCTGTCAGGCCATCAGCGCCGCAGCCTTTGGCTACTACTACAGCCCGCTCAGGCTGGTGGTCAGCCGCGATGCGGGACCCAAGGCACAGCCCTGGGTTCGCCTGACCTATATCGGGCAGACCGACTACTTCCCGCTGTCAACCGACGACCGACGACCGACGACCGACGACCGACGACCGACGACCGCCTGCTGCCGGATGCGCTGATGGACGCCCTGCAGCATGAAGCGAGCAAGGACGAGTTGAGCCTCAGCGCCGAAGGCGACACGGCGCGCGGCCTGCTGGCCGAGTGGCGCAACGGTGAGCCCCTGCGCATGGATGTGGCAGCAGGAGAGGAGGCAGTGGTTTCCCTCGCTGGCCTGTCTGCTGCGCTGCTGCTGATGGACTCGGTGCAGGGCCGGCTGGATTCCCGCGGCGCGCTGTACCGCCCTGGCGAGCGCGACAACCGCGAGGTGCCCGAAGCGCCGCCGCTGCCGCAACTGCACCCCTTCCCCGGTGTCGTGCCGCTGGCCGGTACCGAGCGCCAGCGCATCGCCCAGGCGGTGATGGCAGCCACCCGCAACGAGTGGCAGGAAGCCGACATGGACAATCAAGAGTCCGAGGCCGAAGCCTATGCACTGAACGAGCGGGAGGCGCTGGTGCTGATCCAGACTTCATGTGCGGCCTACAACTGTAACTTCGCCCTCTACCGGGTCGCCCGCAAGGCGCTTTATCCGCAGCAGCCGTTGCGCATCGAGCCCCTGCCACTCGGCGGCGAAAGCCTTGGCGGCTGGGTCGACTACAACGAAGGTACAGGGGAACTGGGCTGCTTCATGAAGGGCCGTGGCCTTGCCGATTGCGGTGACGCTGGCAGCTGGCTGTTCGACGGCGAGCGTTTCCAGTTGCAGTCCGCACTGATGATGCAGCGTTGCGCCGGCAGCAACCCCGACGACTGGCCGGAGCTGTGGCGAATGGCCAAGCGGTGAGGGCGGGGGCTTGTCTGCCTCCTGTTTCCGCTGCTTACGGCACACCAGCGATGTCCAGGCCATTCGCTGAACTCCTTCCGTCATCCACCTCTCACCTGCATGGCATCGGCGACGGCTCGCCCTCATCTGGCCGGAGGAGCCCCTCCATGCATGTCCATCACCTGAACTGCGGCTGCATGTGTCCCCTCGGTGGCGCCCTGGTCGACGGGTTCAGCAAGGGGCTGACCGCCTCTCTGGTCTGCCACTGCCTGCTGATAGTGACGGAGCACCACGGGCTGGTGCTGGTGGATAGCGGGTTTGGCAGCCAGGACGTAAGTGCGCCGGGCCAGCGCCTGAGCCGCTTCTGCCGCCACGATGCCAAGGAGCTTGAGCGGATGCAGGCATGGTGCGCCACTGCTCCGTGATGCGGCGACAGCCGCCCGGGAACTGGGTTTTATCCATAGCCAGAACCCGAGCAAAGCCAAGGCTTAGGTACGGTCCTTCTTGTCGTGGGCGCGCTTGAAACGATTAAATATTTCGGCCTTGCCCAAACGCACGAAGGGTGGGATGGTGGCGCAAGCTGTTTGAAAAATAGCAGTGGCCCACGACGGAAAAGGAAGACGTATGCAAATCCAGGTTCACAGCGATAACCACATCGAAGGCAGCGCCCGGCTTGTAGAGTGGGTAAGTGCCAATGTCGCCAGCAAGCTGGAGCGTTTTAACGACGAATTGACTCGTGTTGTCATCCATTTGAATGACGAGAACGGGGAAAAGGCCGGCTCGTATGACAAACGTTGTCAGATAGAGGCCCGGCCCAAGGGGCTGCAGCCGATCTCCGTCACGCATAAAGCCGGGTCACTGGATCTGGCGGTGGATGGTGCCATCGACAAACTCGGCAATGCTTTGAACCACCAGTACGGTAAATTACGCAGCAAGCGCACGGCTACGCAGCCGCAGGGCGACAACCTCGATCCTGAAAATCAGGATGCGTTACTGCAAGAAGATTTCCTTGCCGACGAACAAGACCACACTTCGTAAGGGCTGGTCCCAAGGCAGCAGGTCGCTGCTCTGCCTGCTGCCTACTATCCCTGGCGGCAATCTGCGCGCAGCTACGTTTGCCACTGAGATGCTCAGCCTGCGCTGACAGGCACTTATTCCAGATACCGAGCTTGCACCAATTTCAGAGACCGCAACGCAGGCCTGCTTCCCGTGCTTCTAGAGCCATTTTCACCTGACTGGCTGTTGTGGCCGCGGCTGAAGCGGACTGCCAAGCTGAAAAGGAAGTCTGCGTTCGGCAACCGCGGGAGGTGTGCTCATGGGATGGCGTCGAGGGCAAGCCTGCGGGCAGGTGTTCGCGAAGCTGAAGGTGCTGCTGCGAAAGACCGCAGCCCGCACGGTCGATGCCTTATGGTCGGCTATCGGCACGCGGCTGGACCGATTCACTTCCGGCGAGTGCGAATGCTCTATCCGTCATTGCGGTTATGGCCGGTCAGGGTGAAGCCGCTCTAGATCACAGCCCCGCTTGCAAAAGGATTTGAGCAACCCAATTCCACAGTCATCCCGTAACATACTGAATTTTCTCCCTGATCACGCGCATGAGCTGGGCTGCCGGCGAGTTTGAAACCATCGATCTGGGCGACAAGTGCTTGAGCCGGCGCGCCGTGTTGCTGGTCGAACCAACGGCAAGTATTCCGGCGGCTTGTGGCGGCTGAGCCGAGATGCGTACGGCGTATCGGCTGCTGTCGGATGATGAAATCGAAAAGTTTCCCCTTTGCCTGTGTTCTTGGTTAACCTTCCCCCCCTCTTTCTACGGGCTTCAGATATTTCCCATGCTTGAAACAACCCTCGCGCAACTCGAACGCGTTGTGGCCGATCTGCTGCAACAAAACCGGACGCTGACCGAAAACTGCAACCAGCTTGAGCAGGAACTGCGCCAGGCCAGGGAGGAGAACGACAACCTTCAGCTGGCAGCCCTTGAACAGGAAGAAAAGCAGGCCGCTGCTCTCGCCCGTTTGCAGGCGCTGGTGGAACGTGCCGGTGCCAGTAGCGCCGCATGAGGGGGAATGGCGTCCGTGTCCTGACGATTCTCGGGCGCGATTACTCGATCAGGGCTTCTGCCAGCGAGGGGAGCGTCCTGCAGGAGGCCGCAGAGTTGCTCCAGGAGCGTCTTGTGGAGAGCCAGCGGCGATTCCCCAGTGCCAGTAAAGATGATTTGCTGGTGCTTACGGCACTCAACCTCTGCGTCCCACTGCTTCAGCAGGGCCAACAGCTGCGCGAAGTCGAGCAGCGCCTCGCCGCCTGCCTCGAGCGAATCACCCGTCAGTTGCAAGACTAGATTGATGACTTCCGCACTTGATCGTTAGTGATCGTTCCTACGCTACTGCGTGGGAGCAGAATGGGTGACGCTCTGCGTCACGGTGCAGTGTGGTAACGCTCAAGATCGTCAGCGCCACGCCGGGGCTTCTCGGCGTGGCGCCAGACAGCTCAATCCTGACGGCTGATGACTTCGAGCAGATGGTAGCCGAACTGGGTTTTGACCGGTCCCTGCACGACATTGAGCGGGGCACTGAACACCACGGCGTCGAATTCCTTCACCATCTGGCCCCGGCTGAACGAGCCGAGGTTGCCGCCGTCTCGGCCGGACGGGCAGGTGGAGTTGTCACGGGCAACCTGCGCGAAGTCGGCGCCGGCTTCGATGGTGGTTTTCAGTTCGAGGCACTTGGCTTCGGTGGAAACCAGGATATGACGGGCAGTGGCGCGGGCCATGAGGAAGCTCCTGTTCAATGAAGGCGCCCAGCCTACCCTAATGCGGTGGCCATGCAAGTCGTCGGGATCGTGCAGGCGCGATGCGCAGGCCTGCGACCCGGCGCGCGGCGCCGGGTCATGCCGCTGTTCAGGGCGTGGAGCTGTGGCTGCCCAGCAGGGTGTTGTCGGACTTCTTGGCGCGCTTGGCCAGGCGTTTTTCCTGGGCGTTCTTCAGCGGTTTCTTCTTGGCTTTCTTGTGTGATTCGTGGCTTTTGCTCATGGCGGTGGTCTCCGGGGAGGGGGAATGGATCAGTTGGGGATGCGCGGGTCGTGCATCGTCACCTCCCTGGCGTGGGCCTTGGTTGTGGAGTTGATTTCAGTCTAGTACGGGGCGGGCGGCGTTGGGTTGTCAGTGGATGAGTGCCTTTGTGAACCCGCTGGATGGACGCCGGAGCGTCCGGAGCGGCGTTCCCACGCGGGAGCGTGGGAACGTCAAGGATCAAAGAGATCGAGAAGGAGCGAGCCTACCCGAGTCGGTGAAACCCTTCAGCGAAGGAGGCGGAGGATCGCTGGCTCCGGGTTCGGGTAGGCACAGTTCGTACCGAGGCGATCAGCAGTACCTGTCCAGATAGTAAACGCCAGGATTGCTCCGTGCGACGCGCCAGTGTTCCGTCAGGGTCTGATGAACGCGCCCGATGAAGTCCCTGTCAGCCGCGGCCTTTTTCCCGACGTAGCCCTTCCCCCGGCGATAGGTTCTGAGCCTGACGCGCATGTTGGGGATGCGTTTCTCGAATTCCTCTTCCACCATGCCTGCCGGAAGACAATCGAGATGGACTTCACCTGACTCGCTGACCCAAAGGATATGGCTTTCATCCTTGTCTCTGTGCTGGGCGAACAGCCGAGCCAAGTCATCGGGGGAGAGTGTGTTGTTCAGGTTCATGTTCAAGGTCCTCTATTGATCGAACGTTTCGCGAAAAACGTGTGCTGTCGTTCGGATTCAGGCCGGTGGCCTGCATGCCGTGCCAGCCAGGTTCAGATCACAACATGAGCCTTATGTAGCGCCGATCTTGGCTAACTACACAAGGTAGAGCCTGGAGAAGCCATGACAGGATCGCGAGGGGGGAAGAGGACGAGCACCCGATGATATTGGGTAGCGAACCGCAAGGGTTCGTACAGCCAGCCACAAGCATCATCAGAATGTCTCGCCCGCACTTCTCGCCGCCAAAGACGATTACTGCCAGTCAACTTCATCAGTCCGCCTTGTGGGCAGTACAGTCGCGAGCTGGCTCGGCGAGTGGGCCGAGCAAACTGCGAACACCCTTACCAGGGCTCCCTGTTAGGGAAGCGATTTCATCATCCAAGGACAAGCACGGCGGTGTCAACGGTTTTGTAGTGTTTTTTTTGCAGTGCTACATGGAGTGTTTACTGAACCGCCCCGGAAACCGATCGTTCCCATGCAGGGGTGTGGGAACGATCAATATGACTTACGCACTTGATCGTTGGTGATCCTGCGTTCCTGCGTGGGAGCAGAATGAGTGACGCTTTGCGTCACGGTGTGGCGTGGGAGCGATCAATCAGCCCCTTCAAGGCAGAGGAGCAGCCAGGATCACCTCTGCGGCTTGTTCCCGATGGTCTTGACCAGATCCTCGGGGCTGATGTGGCCGACGATGCTTGCCGTGCTGCCGGGCTGTGGCAGGTTGAGGATGTGGCCTTTCATCTTGCCGACGACGTGCATTTCGCAGGCCTTGCAGTCGAAGGTCAGGGTCAGCACCTCGTCCTGATGCACCAGCTGCATCGGCGCGACCTTGGTGCGCACGCCCTGCACGCCCTTGGCCTGTTTTGGGCACAGGTTGAAGGAGAAGCGCAGGCAGTGCTTGGTGATCATCACCGGCACTTCGCCGGTTTCCTCATGGGCCTCGTAGGCCGCATCGATCAGCTGCACGCCGTAGCGCTGATAGAACGCGCGGGCCTTTTCGTTGTACACATTCGCCAGGAAGCTGAGGTGCGATTCCGGATACACCGGCGGCGGCACGCTGACCGGCTTGCGGCTGCCGCGCGGGTGGGCCGCCAGGCGGGCGGCGGTCAGCACATCGATGGCTTCGCGGCGCAGGGACTTGAGCTGGGAGTTGGGGACGAAGAAGGCCTGCGGCGCGTCGATCTCCACGCCTTCGGCATGGTAGATGGTGGTGCCCAGCTGACTGAGCAGGTCGCTCAACTGGGCGAGTGCCTGCTCCGGCTTCTTCGCCAGACCGAACGGCCCGGCCAGGCTCACCGAGGCGCTGATGCCTTCCTCGCTGGTCACCGTCAGGCTGAGCTGTTCTTCGCGCAGATGGGCCTGCCAACTGACCGCCACACGGCGCTCGGCGGAAGTCTTCAGCAGCGCCTGCTGCCAGTTGTGGTCCAGGTTGCGGTTGAGCGCATGCTGCGGGCGCAGCTGTTTCAGCTCCGCCGGCATCTCGTTGGGTTCGATGCGGTACTGCCAGCGGGGCTTGCCGTCCTGCTCGAACTGGCCGAGCTGCTCGACGATGCTGGCGCGGAAGCCCACCACTTCGCGCTTGTACAGCACGTTCAGGCCATCGCCGTTGCTGAGTGGCTCATGGGTATTGGCAATCAGGTCCTTCTTGCCGACCTTGATGATCTCGCCCACCGGCAGGCCGGTGAAGGTCGGCGAATCGAAGGCGCCGATATCGATCTTGCGCTCGCTGACGAAGTAATCCGTGCTGCCCCGGTGGAAGGTCTTGTCCGGATCCGGCACGAAGAAGTGCTCGGTAATGCCGCTGGAGGCGCGGGCCAGCTCAGGACGCTCGTCAAGGACCTTATCCAGCAGCTGCCGGTAATAGGCTGTGATGTTCTTCACATAGCTCATGTCCTTGTAGCGGCCTTCGATCTTGAAAGAGCGCACGCCGGCATCGATCAGCGCCCGCAGGTTGTCGCTCTGGTTGTTGTCCTTCATCGACAGCAGGTGCTTGTCGTAGGCCACCACGCGCCCCTGATCGTCCTTCAGGGTGTACGGCAGGCGACAGGCCTGCGAGCAGTCGCCCCGATTGGCGCTGCGCCCGGTCTGCGCGTGGGAGATGTAGCACTGCCCGGAAAACGCCACGCACAGCGCGCCATGGATGAAGTATTCGATGGTCGAGTCCACCTGCGCGCTGATGGCGCGGACCTCCTGCAGGTTGAGCTCACGCGCCAGTACCAGCTGGGAAAAGCCGGCATCCGCCAGGAACTTCGCCTTTTCCAGGGTGCGAATATCGGTTTGCGTGCTGGCATGCAGCTCGATGGGCGGAATGTCCATCTCCAGGATGCCCATGTCCTGCACGATCAGCGCATCGATACCCGCATCGTACAGCTGCCGGATCAACTGGCGGGCCGGCTCCAGTTCGTCATCATGCAGGATGGTGTTGAGGGTGACGAACACCCGGGCACGGAACAGATGGGCGAATTCCACCAGATCGGCAATGTCCGCCACGCTGTTGCCGGCATTGTGCCGCGCACCGAAGCTGGGGCCGCCGATATACACGGCATCGGCGCCATGCAGAATGGCCTCCTTGGCAATGGACACATCCCGTGCCGGGCTCAGCAGTTCCAGATGGTGCTTGGATAATGACATGGCTTTGAAATCGGTACGAAACAGGGCGGCCATTGTAGCGGCCCGGCGCGCTTTGGGAGCATTCGCGTGATGCGTGGGCATGCCAGGGATGCCGTAGGGCGGACAACGGCGCAGCCTTGTCCGCCATCCGTAGCCAAGGAACGCGATGAAGGAGAATGATGCCCCGTAGGGTGGACAACGGCGCAGCCTTGTCCACCGCTCGTCGCCACGCCCTCGGCGTAGCCCCGCAGGACGGAAAGGGGGCGAAGTCTTGCCCGCCGCGAAGGTCCGGGCCGACTCGCTCAGGTGTCGTGCAGTAGATCGTGGGCGTCGAGCAGGCGGTAGGCGATTTCCGGGCGGCTCTCCAGGGCGCGACGAATCGCTGCCGGGATCGACCGGCGAGTCATGCGGCACAGTCCAGGCTGCTCGGCGAGCTGTATGGCGATGCCGCGCATGCTGCGCACTTCGTTGAGGCTGGGGGCGATGGTCAGGCGGATGCCCAGCTGCTCGTACATGCGCTGCTGCATGTGCTCGATATCGGCCAGGCTCTGCAGGTTTTCCAGGCGTTCAAGCAGGCGCTTTTCCTCGTGGCGGGTCAGCAGCAGGATGCGCAGATCGCCGTCCTGGCTTTCCAGCAGCTCCTCGCGCCTGCAGGTGCAGGCGCCGGGCGGGCAGGGTTGGCGGATCGGCGGTGAACTGTTCATGGTGCTCGATCATAGCCGCCCCGTTCGAGGCTTCCCAGGCGGCCGCAATGCCTCAGCCTCGTAGGGCGGACAACGCGCAGCCTTGTCCGCCTCAAGCTTCCCTGGCCACCAGTCCCGCCACCTCGACGCTCCCGCCCCAATCGAACGGATACAAATCCTCCCGCACCGCTCGGTGGAAGCTCGAATACGGCCAGTCGGCCACCCGCGCCACATGCCCATGCTTGAGCGGATTGACGTGGATGTAATCGAAGTGCCGCCGGTAATCGAGGTCGTCGCGGATCAGGTGTTCCCAGTAGCGCCGCTGCCAGATCCCACGCTCGCGCCGGCGCAGGTTCGTGTCGCTGCGCACCTCGGTCGCCGGCAGCCGCCTGGAAAAGCCGAACTTGATGACCTGCCAGCGCAAGGCGAAGTCCGCGTCACCCGGCGGCAGCATCCACAGGCAGTGCATATGATCCGGCAGCACCACCCAGGCATCGATATGGAAGGGATGCCGTGCCCGGGTCGCCCGCACCGTGGCGCGCAGCAGATCGATCTCCCGTACCAGCAGTTCGCTGCGCCGGTCGTGCAGATTCACGGTGAAGAACCAGGTCGCTCCCGGCACCCGGGCACGTCGGTAATTGGACATGCGCTCCTCCCTGAGCCTTGCGCCAGCCGCGGCCATGGTCGGTGGACAAGCGAAGCGTTGTCCACCCTACCAACCCCTGGCACCCTGCGCAGTGCGTAGGGAGGGCAACGGCGCAGCTTTGCCCTCCATGAACCTCCAGGCTACCTCGCTGCGCCTCGTTTTGCGTTCTTGCGTAGGACCCTGGGTGTGATCAAAAGGCCTGCAATCACGCATCATGGATGTAGTCAGATCAAGGAGGTTTCCATGCGCATTATTTCATTCGTGGCGCGGCTTGCCGCTTTGTCGCTGGGGTTGGTGTTGGCCGTCGCTGCCGGGGCCAGCGAAGAGGCGCAGTTGGTGGAGTCGATCAACGCCTACCGAGCGCAGGTGCAGCGCTGTACCGGCCAGGCGTCCGGGGAGCTGCCGCCGCTGGCGGACGATCCGCGGCTGGTCCTGCCGGCTGGCGATAGCGGGGACTTGCGGGAGGCCCTGAGCCTCGCTGCCTATCCGCTGGTCAACGCACAGGCGATCAGCCTGTCCGGGCCGCGTGACGCGCAGGCGGCCATGACGGCGTTGCAACAGAGCTTCTGCCAGGTATTGCTGGACCCGCAGTTCGTCGATATCGGTGTCAGTCGCGCGGGGCACGACTGGCGCATCGTGCTGGCGCGGCCGCTGCTGGCCGGGCGCATGGGCGACTGGCAGGCGGAAGGACAGAAGGTGCTCGAACAGATCAACGCCGCCCGCGCGCAGCCTCGCCAGTGCGGCGGGCACCACTTCGCCGCGGCGGCGCCGCTGGCCTGGAATGCCACGCTGGCGACCGCGGCCGAAAGCCACAGCCGGGCCATGGCCAACGGCAACTTCTTCGATCATAAGGACCGCGACGGCCGCACCCCGAGCGACCGGGCGGAACTGGCCGGCTACAGCGGCGCTCTGGTCGGCGAGAACATCGCCGCCGCGCTGGACAGCGCGAGCAAGGTGGTCGACGGCTGGCTGGCCAGTCCCGGTCACTGCGCCAACCTGATGAACCCGCAGTTCAGCGAGCTGGGCGCCGCCTACGCGATCGATCCGAAGAGCGATGCGGGGATCTACTGGACGGCGCTGTTCGGGGCGCCTTGAGCGCTCGGTGCACAGGGTGGACTCACCGCAACGCAGCAGTCCGCCAAGCTCCGGCATGATATCCGCCTATTGCTGCGACCCGAGGATGATCCGTACCTGTTCCCCCGATTGCTCCCACGCTCCAGCGTGGGAGCAGGGTGGGTGACACTCTGCGTCACGCTGTGGCATGAGAGTAATGGATGCCAAATTGATATCATGCGTGTTCGTTCAGCGCTGTGCCCGCCTCATCGTCAGGCGCCTATGGGAACGACTCCACATCAACGAGCAAAGGATTGGAAATGAAAAAGCTGCTGCTGTCTGTGCTTGCTTGTCTGCTCTGCCAGGCTGCGTTAAGTACTCGAACGAAATTTTCCCGGATTTTCTGCTGCTCCGAACCAGGCTAACCCCTGTATTTCAGAGGCTTGCACGGGCAATACAGGGGAAAAATATCGGTTTATTTTTCTTCGAGCACTTAACCGAATTGGTGATTTCACCGTCGCTTCGACAAAAAATATCGATATCAAATCCGAGGAGCATCGTGTCGATACGAGGCGAAGAGTCCAGGGCCGGGATGTTATCCATATCATTTCCTTCATTCCGACCGGCTTGTATCCGAATATGAAAGAAGCCATGGATAACGCCATAGAAAAAGCGCCGGGGGCTGTTGCCCTTTCGGATGTGACGGTCAAGCGCGGGGCTTGGTATATCCCGCTTATCTATGGTCAGGATTATTTCGAGATTGAGGGAAATCCGGTTTATGAGGCTAGGGCTGGGCAATAACAGGTCTTCCTGTTACTGGCCCTGAATTGGTTTGGGAGCAGCTGGGTGAAGGGTGGACTGACTCTCGCGGTCGCGTTCCCACGCGGAAGCGTGGGAGCGATCAAAACGATCAAAAGCAGATATTCTTCCCAAGCAAAATTTCTATTCAAGGATTAGGGAAAGCAAAAATGGATGGCTCGGTTGCCAGGCGGTGTCTAGGGCATTATCGCCAGATGCTCGCTATTAATGAGCAGCGAAAAAAAGAAGGCGTTCATGACTACAGTTTGATTGCATCGCTGCTCAAGCCTTCAAACGAAGTGAACCTTCATTCAAGGTTTCTCTACTCAATGTTGAATTCTCAGGGGTTGCACTACCAGGGAAATGTCTTCCTGAAGTTGTTCCTCGATCAGTTGCCGAATTGTTTGAAAGGGTTTATCAATCCAGAGCGCGCTCGGGTGAATCGCGAGAAAGGAGGTGTGGATCTCTTGATTCACGATGATGCACGCGCTTTGATCATTGAAAACAAGGTGCATGCAAAGGATCAGCTCTATCAAATAACGCGATATGTCAGATATGTTCAGGATAGACTGTTTATCGAAGGTGAGGACCTCTCCGATCGTATTGCCATTGTCTACCTTTCAAAGATCAGGGTTCGTCCAAGTGTAGATTCAAAAAGCCTTATTGGCTTTGAGCTGGATAATAGTGTACTTCATTGGGTTGGCGTGCCTGACGACGAGACAAAGCTCCCGGCTGGCAGTAGGCCAAATCTTGCTCCTGGCACTCGTATGCCATTCGTTCACTTGCCTTATTTTCCGGGATTAAATGAGTGGGCCCGGAAGTGCGCTGAAATCGCTCCTCTGGGTGGAGTACGCAATGCCTTTGACGAGTACCTGCTGGTGCTTGAGCGTTTGAAGGGTAAGGGTAAATGGAAAAAAATTATGAATCTTGATGAATACATGATGGCGCAGCCTGAGCAGGAACAAAAGGAAATGTACGCCTTCATGATTGAGGCTAGTAAGCTGATTGATCAGTTTATCCAGAATAAGCTGTTTTCTGGCATGGTCGAAATGTTTGGTGAGCAGTCGCTTGAGAACAGTGGCGACTTCAAGCTGTTTACGCCAGAAAACCTGAAGAGTTGGTTGAGGGGTGGCAGAGGAGACTGGAAACGCGTTGGGTTTGTTATTTATAACGCTGAGGGGAGGCGCATCGGCTTTGTGCTCGCTGAGAAGTATGCATATTTTGGTGTTTTGGATAGTGGAAAGCATCTGTGGGCGGGGGATGAGGCAAAGGCTAATAGGGTTAGAGGTGGTGATGTCAGGGATTTGCTGAAAAAGCAATCTGATGGGATTTACGTATTCATGGAGGATGTCAAGAGAAGGGCAGTTGAGTACGGGGTAAGTGCAGGCTGTTCCACCAGTCTTTAGAATGCGATCCATAAACCCCATCTGTTGACGGTCGTGTCGATCTTTTACAGTGCTATCGTCCAATGGCTCCCGGTGGGAGCAAGGTAAGTGATCCATGAACCCCATCTTCAACCGAGGTAAAGGCCCGCAGATGCTGTGCTCCCGATTTCTTTCTGGAGCCCGTCATCATGATGCGACCCGACGCCAAGGTCGAAAAGGTCTATCTCTACCCCAAGCCCGTCGACTTCCGTAAATCCATCGACGGCCTCGCCGCCCTGGTCGAGCTGGACATCCGGGTGGCGGTGTTCGATCCGGTGCTGTTCGTCTTCCTCAACCGGGCGCGCAACCGGGTGAAGATCCTGTACTGGGAGCGCAACGGCTTCTGTCTCTGGCTCAAGCGCCTGGAGGCCGAGCGCTTCAAGGCGCCGCCGGA
>NZ_BAAGYK010000131.1:0-2205 GCF_054779355.1 Azotobacter armeniacus | reverse complement strand
CAGTCGGCGAACGGCTCGACCGGGAGTCCATCGACTCCCGGCGCGCCTCGGTTGCCGACCACGTCTCGATACGCCAGCCACAGATTGGCTCGATCCACCACCGCCTCCATCAGCGATGGCTCCCCCGCTTCCATTTGCCCGGCAGCCGCCGTGAAGCCATCGACACCACGCTCATCGCCCCCGGAGTTCCGCCCCGGCTCTGCTGTCATGGCTGCGCTTACTCCACGCACTCGTGTCTCATCGGCCTGCATCGAGTATCTGCCGTCCCAATCGCGGTCACTCATGTTCGGCCCTTCGGTCGGGACGCACCGACTATCGCCTCTGCTTCTGTACGACCATCCTCATGCCTCGCGACGTCAGTAGCACAATGGCAGCCATACAGATCTCCCCGGGTATGACGCACCCACCTTCACGCTTATGCCTGTCGGATATACGCCGCATCGCTCTGTGCAAGTAGCGGGCTTTGGCCTTTTTTTGCTGCCTTACCCCGATGCGTCGCCTCGTATCCGCTTCCTGTTCGTCAGGCCAGCGCTTTGCCTCGGGCTTCCTTCAGATTCGCAGTCACCCGCGACACCCTTGCCTCTGGCTAACACTTCCCCTTGCCGGGTGTGTAGAGGGCTTTCACCTCCGAGTGAGTGCGCCCTGCCGGGCGCACAAAAAAGAGCCCCTGCCGGAGTGGCAGGGGCTCGTTGGTCGGGCTTGCAGGGACAGTCTGCAGGTTCAACGGCAGCCAAGGTGCTGGAATACTGGAGCCGTCGCTCCCTCCTCGCCTGTCCGCGCAGCACCATCTACCAAACATGGCTCCCCCAGCACACTGCCTTCCGTCGCATTGCATCGCGCATATCGATCAATTGTTGGCGCAAGTCAGGAATGCCGCTGTTCCAGTGTCCTAGGGTGCCGGCTTGGGCGGCCCTGTCCTGAATGTGTCAGGACCTTTGCTGGTCCGTGGTAGCGCAACGAAACAAGTGTGAGCCGCCTCCCTTGCTCGCCATGTCACCCCATCAAGCCAGGTTGGAGGCACACATGATGAATGAAGTCCTGACGCTCACGATCACCGCTCTGGTTTACCTGATCCTGTCCACCATGGTGGTGGACCTTCTCATGGAGCTGATAGCCCATGTCCTGCAGAGCTGGACCGCCTCTGATCTAAAAGACGATTCGAACAGCCTCCACGCTATCTCACCGCAAGATGAACAGACGCGGAAAATCCCTTCCGCGCACGCATCCAGCACGCAACAGGACGATAGTCCTTGTCCCCCTCCAGCCTCCGGGCCTCCAGACCGACTCCCCATATCCGTCTGGCTATTTATCTCCCCAACTAGGTTTTCGGCGTAATTGCAGTCACCCGCTTCCAGCGATCGGCCGTCCGCAGGGTGCCAAGGCCGAGCATCCCGAACACCAGCTCGAACAGCACATCGTCGAGCGAGGGCAGCGGTGGGACATCCGCGGCACCGGCCACGGTCAACAGTCACGGCAGCAGCGGCCTGGCCAAGAACTCATATGCAAGCCCCGCCACGCAGACGTAGCCGGCCAGCGGTCGCCAACCGGCCTGGAATCCGGACTGGCTCGCCGCTTCCACCTCATTGATCTTCGCTTGGGCCAGGTTGACCTGCAGGGCCGCGTCCAGCTCCTTGAAGGCGCCCTCCTGCTGGAGCTTGAGCAGCTCGAGCTGAGCCTTGGCCTTCTGCTCGGGGTCGGGGATCAGCTTGTCGAGCAGGCCGGCGACGGTCGGCAGCAGAGCCGTGGCGGTGGAGAGCAGGCTCATGCCAGCACCCCGCCCGCGGCAATGAACTGAGCGAGCAGCGCCTTGAGGTCGTGCTCGGGCTGGGCATAGCCGGCCCCCGGCAGACTGGCCCAGAGGTTGCGCACCTTAGCGATGGCCTGCTTAATCCGTCCGGCCCTGATGTCGTCGAGGGCCTTGCGCTCCCTGATCAGCCGGATGGCCCAGCGGTCCTGGCTCAACGGGCCGAAATCCGGCAGGTTCAGTTGGTCACGGTAGTGCGGCCAATGCGTTCGCATGTGCTGGTACCGACCCGAAGCGCTGGAGTACAGCGCGCCGCGGACATGCTTGTTCAAGTCGTTCGCCGTACTGCTTTTGCGACCAGGGCAATCGCATGAAGGCTACCCAAGTCCGAGAAGTACAGCGCGATAGGTATCGGAGGTGGATGCAACCAGGCGGCGGGTCTTGATGCCACCCTTCTTGCC
>NZ_BAAGYK010000130.1:0-521 GCF_054779355.1 Azotobacter armeniacus | reverse complement strand
GCGATAATCGCGACGCGTCCGAAGGTGGCCAGCGCCGGAACCGCGGCGGCGAGCCAAAAGCCGGTGGTATCGAAGATCACCTGCGCACCGCCCTCGAACACCTGTTCGACCTGGCTGGGCAGCGCTTCCGGAGTGGTCAGCGGCAGCGCTTCAAACCCCTTGGCCTGCAGAGCCAGCCGCTGTTCCTCACGGCGCGCCGCACCCAGCACGTGCGCACCACGCACCCTGGCCAGTGCCAGGGCCGCACGGCCCACCGCGCCGGCGCCGATCACCAGCAGCCGCGTGCCACGGCCCACCCCGCTACGCTCCAGGGCATCCCAGGCGGTGGTATAGGGCACGCCGAGGCTGGCGGCCTGGCTGAAACTCAGGGTCTCCGGCTTCAGCGCCACGCCGTCGGCGGGCAGCTTCACGTAGGCGGCATGGGTGCCGTCGTTATAGAAGCCCAGCTCCTTGCCCGTCCCCCACACCGCTTTGCCCAGCAGATTCTGCGGACCTTGCACCACGACGCCGGCAAAGTCCCG
>NZ_BAAGYK010000129.1:0-653 GCF_054779355.1 Azotobacter armeniacus | reverse complement strand
TTTCTACGGTCACCAGGGCAAGCCCTACTGGGGCACAGCGCCCTCGAAGAAGTCGATCAAGCGGCTGAAGGAGCGCGTACACGCCGAGACGACATCGCGCTGGAACAACCTGCCGGTCTCGAGGCGGATTGAGGAACTCAACCCCGTGATCGGAGGCTGGGCAGGCTATTTCAACCAGGGGCCGGTGCAACGGGTCTACCGTGACATCGACCACTACACGGCGCGACGGCTCAGAATCTGGTTGCGACGGCGCAGCGGCAAGCGGGGAACGGGGTACCGCCAATACTCCGACCAGTACCTGTACGAGAAGTTGGGACTGATACGCCTGGTGCCGCCTGCACGCGACCGCTCGAACGCGAAGGCTTGATGTGTTGCAAGAGAGCCGGATGCGGGAAATCCGCACGTCCGGTTCGACGAGGGGGATGTGGAAACGGAGTCAGGGTCCGGACACTAAGGCACCGCCAATCGAAAGAGGCGGTCAACGGATATGCCGAACCTACCGCCACCGCGCCACATCTCTACTCTACCTATCGCCACTATCCCGTCATCGAGATAGCGCACCAGGGCCGTCCAGCGTTTGAGGCTGTAATCCAGTGCCTTGGCGATGGCCGTGCCTTCGTGCACCCGCTGACGCTGGGCGAGCATCCAGGCAT
>NZ_BAAGYK010000128.1:29147-29960 GCF_054779355.1 Azotobacter armeniacus | reverse complement strand
CGCCACGCTGGCGACGGAGGCGCCGGGTTGGCCACACTCCTGCACGACTTGAGCCTTGAAGGCCGTGGAATAGGAACGACGCTGCATGATTTCCCCGCTTGAAAGCCTGAGAGGTTGTGAAAAAATCGAACAGTGCCGTGAGAGCCTCTCCAATCCCCTTCAAAAAGGCGTGCCATGTGAAAAGCGGGAGAGTTTATGAGCCAAATGGTCTTACTTTTCACGTAGCGCAACGTTTTAGCGGCTGTTTTGAAGGGGGGCGCAGCAGCCGCTTGAATTTTTCACAACCTCTGAGAGGGTGTCCACGATAAATAGGTGGACACCCTCTCTTAGCCTGGCGGGTTCAAGCCAGACGACTTGGCCAGACGGTTACTGAGCTTGCGCCTGGGTTGCTGTTGAGTGTGCCGACGATGACCTGAGGGGGGCCGCGGATCGCTGCGATCAGGGCAAAACGCTCCGCTCCGCTGCATCCCTCCCACCGCGGACCGCGGCCCGGGCACTGCAAAAGCGCGCGAAGCGGAGAATCCAACACTGCTCCCCTGCATCGCGGTACAGCAGGCTCCAGAGTCGAAAACTTCACAGCCTCTGAGCCCACGCCTGGATCTCTTCAAAGGTATCTCCAATTTACACTGGCAAGCGGAAGGTGGTGGATGCCGGGCTGAATGGGCCTGAAGGCGACAAGTCGCCGACGGTCTGTTTAGCGTTCGCTCGCGGTGAAGGCAATCCGGGGTACGAGTCAGTCCGGTGGGGCACGTTAAGTACTAGAGCGTAAGTTTTCCGGCATACTAAGCACCTCGTCTCAGCGGTTCCCGGAGC
>NZ_BAAGYK010000128.1:28384-28998 GCF_054779355.1 Azotobacter armeniacus | reverse complement strand
GTGCCCATGCCATCGTGCTCAGCCACAAGGGCTACAGCATCAACCAGATCAGCGACATTCTCGCCATCACACGCGAGACGGTATCGCTCTGGTTCGACGCCTGGGAGTCCACTGGACTGGAAGGGCTCAGGGACAAGGCACGCAGCGGCCGGCCGGCCATCTACGACGAGCGTGACCGGGAGCGACTGCAAGCCCTGGTGGCCGAGCATCCTCACCAGATCAGAACCGTCCAGGCGCGCCTGCAACGGGAAACCGGCAAGTCCTCCTGCACGACCACGGTCAAGCGGGCTTTAAAAAAATCTGGGCTATAGCTTCAAACGTGCCCGGCGGTCGCTGAAAGGACTGCGTGACGAGAGCGACTTCCGCGCCACGCAAGACCTGCTGGAGGAGCTTCGGCAGTGGGAGGAGCGCGGGGAAACCGAACTGTACTACTTCGACGAGAGTGGATTTTCGCAAAGGTCCGCCGTGCCCTATGCCTGGAGTCCCGTGGGCCAGCCACTGGAACTGCCGGCCTTCTCGCGTAGCCGGCGCCTGAACGTGCTGGGGTTTCTGAGCCCTCGGGGCAAGCTGATCCACCACACGACGACCGCTACCGTGACGACCGAAGTGGTCAT
>NZ_BAAGYK010000128.1:0-28192 GCF_054779355.1 Azotobacter armeniacus | reverse complement strand
GCCCCTGAGCGCCTACCAGAGTTTCCAGTCGCTCTGCAGTCATGTGCATGAGGTGCTGTCTGGGTATGGCGATAAATATCGGATCAATTTTGTTTGACTACTTAGGAAGCGGGGTCTGCGCCATGAAATTTCGCGACCTCAATCCGTCACCTTCCGTCCCTTATCCTCTTTCATCATTAGGGGATGGCGCCTACCACCATCAGTATTTAGAGGGGGGTGGAACCATCAACGGCTTCGACCATCCAACCGCCAGATCCCAATCCAGCCCATAAAACCACCGACTGCGAGAACACAATGTATCGCTTCTTGTCGTTTCCTCGCGCGATGGCCATCGCGCTGGTTCTTACCGGCTCAACGAGCGCATTGGCCACTTTGGCTGGAGAAACTATTCCGTGCTATTCGTATTCTGTCGTAGCTCGGTATCCTCACGACCGTCATGCATTTACCCAGGGACTGATCTTCAAGGATGGCTTCCTGTACGAAAGCACTGGTCGGCGGGGACAATCTTCGGTGCGCAAGGTCCGCCTCGAAACCGGCGAGGTCCTCCAACAAACCGATCTGCCTTCATCGGACTTCGGCGAGGGGCTAACAGATAGTGGCGAGCAACTACTCAATCTGACCTGGAATTCCAATGTAGGCTACATTTTTGAAACAGCCGACCTGACACTCAAGAGCATCTTCACCTATCCCGGTGAAGGCTGGGGTCTGACAAGATCCCCTGATGCCATATTCATGAGCGATGGGACCTCGCAAATCCGGGTGCTCGATCCGTCCTCTCTCCAAGAGAAAGGGCGAATCAATGTCACCGCCGATGGTGCCCCCATTGACCAGTTGAATGAGCTTGAATGGGTCAAGGGCGAGATCTTCGCCAACATCTGGAAGACCGACAGGATCGCCCGTATCAACCCTGAGACAGGAAATATCATCGGCTGGATCAACCTGACAGGGTTGCTAATCGAACACGGATCTCCAAGCGATGGCGCCGATGCACTGAACGGCATCGCCTACGACAGGGCCGGAGATCGTCTGTTTGTTACAGGAAAACTCTGGCCCAATGTCTTCGAGATCAAGCTCGTCCCCACGGCGAAAGGGGATTGATCTGAACTGAATTTGTCCCGCTGAAACGGACACCAAGAAACGATGTTTTCATCGGTATACAGACGACTTCAAGTCCCAAGCGGTCGCACTGGCCGAGTTCATCGGGTGCGCCAAGGGAGCCCGGCAACTGAAATTTCCGTCTAGACGCTGGGCAACTGGCTGGACAGCGCACGCGCCGGGCGATTACTGAGAGGCTGTGAAAAACCACCTGACGCTGTGTTTCGGTGAGAATAAGCACAGGCGTTTGGGGGGCGAGTGATGACGGGCGGCGGGGGAGTTGTTCAAGGATCTACCGATTGCGGATACGGCCCCGGCCCGGGCAGCGGCGTTGACGCGGCTGTGCGACGCGCACGATACCTATCGCTGGCTGTGCGGTGGCGTGCCGGTCAACCACCACACGCGGTCGGACTTGCGGGTGGGCCACGGCGTGTTTCTGGATGGATTGCTGACAACCAACGTGGCGAGCCGGCTGGCCTGCGGCTCGGTAACGCTGAAGCTCGTGGCGCAGGATGGGGTGCGCGTGCGCGCACATGCCGAGGCGGCATCGTTCCGGCGCAAGGCGCGGCTGCAGCAACCCCAGGCGCAGGCGCGCCAGCAGGTCGAGGCACTCAAGCGCGAAGTGCACGACGATCCGGACGCCACCAACCTGCGCCAGCAAGCGGTGCGCGAGCGCGAGCAGCGCATTGCATAGGCGCTGGCCCAACTGCCGAAGATGGAAAGGATCAAGCAGGCGCAAGGGAAACCTGCCGACACGGCGCGCGCCTCCACCACCGTTGCCCCAGGCCAGGGTGATGAAGATGGCCGACGGCGGTTTTCGTCCTGCGTACAATGCGCAGCTGGCCACCGACACGGCCAGCCTGGTGATCGTGGGCGTGGACATCGCCACCACCGGCAGCGACTTGGGGCAGAGGGTGCCGATGGTCCGACAGATCGAAGAGCGCTATGCGCGCCGCCCGCCGGACCTGCTGGTGGGCGGTGGTTTTGCCAAGCACGACGATATCGAGAACCTGGCCCCGACCAGCAGGGTATATGCGCCGGTGCCGCACCCCAAGGACGTCACGCGCGATCGGCATTAAGCCTGTCCCGGCGACAGTGCTCCCCTCGCCGCCTGGCGACAACGCATGGGTACGGAGGCTGCCAAGGCGATCTACAAGGAGCGCGCAGCCACCGCCGAGTGCGTCAACATGGCGCCCGGCGGTCACCGCCGCGCAAAACCAAAAATCAAAAACTTCACAGCCTCTGAGTCCGAACCTGCGACTGGTGGAGTGATCCGGCGTCAGATCATCGCCATCTGATCTACCGACCAGATGGCTGCCAAACCCTATGCGAACCCCGCCCCTGCGGGGTTTTTCTTTGTGCGCCCGGCAGGGCGCACTCACTCGGAGGTGAAAGTCCTCTACACACCCGGCAAGGGGAAGTGTTAGCCAGAGGCAAGGGTGTCGCGGGTGACTGCGAATCTGAAGGAAGCCCGAGGCAAAGCGCTGGCCTGACGAACAGGAAGCGGATACGAGGCGACGCATCGGGGTAAGGCAGCAAAAAAAGGCCAAAGCCCGCTACTTGCACAGAACGATGCGGCGTATATCCGACAGGCATAAGCGTGAAGGTGGGTGCGTCATACCCGGGGAGATCTGTATGGCTGCCATTGTGCTACTGACGTCGCGAGGCGTGAGGATGGTTGAACCGCACGTACGGTGGTGTGAGAGGGCGGCGGGAGTAATCCCGCTCCCTACTCGATATTGAGGGAAGCATGACCACTCTGATCGACACCCTTTCTCAGGCCGCCGCCCGGGCCACCACCGTCAGCCTGGGCGAGTTCGCCAGCTCAGCTGGATACTGTTTTCGCCCAGTTGGCGACCGAGGCGCTGGGCACGGAGATCGGGCGGGTCGTCGCCAGCACGGCCGGCGCAACCCTCGGCAAGAGCCTGCCCGTCGTCACGCTACCCCCCAGGATCTCAGCGACTACCGCCTGACCTTCCCGGGCCGGGCCAGCTTCGCCAAGGGCAAGTCATGACGCCAAGACCGGCCAGCAGGTGGTCATCGAGCGTCACGCTGCCCCCCAGGATCTCAGCGACTACCGCCTGACCTTCCCGGGCCGGGCCAGCTTCGCCAAGGGCAAGTCATGACGCCAAGACCGGCCAGCAGGTGGTCATCGAGCTGCCCCAGCCGGACGGCAGCGCGGCGCTGTTCCGCACGACGAAACACTGTCCGCTGTGGCCGGGCGGCCTTTTGAGGCGCTGGAGCAGGCCAGGAGCTGAGTGAACCGTTTCGTGGACTGGTACAACCACGAGCATCGACACAGCGCCTTGAGGTTCATGACACCGGCGCAGCGGCATGCCGGCCAGGCTGAAGAACTGCTGCACAAACGTATCGAACTGTATGAGGCGGCACGCGCACGACACCCAGAGCGCTGGAGTGGAAACATCGGGGATTGGTCACTGGCAGCGACCGTGTGCCTGAACCCGGAGCGGGAAGCGGTATTGACGGAAAAATCAGAAGCAGCGTGACACGCTTACGTGATAACTACCTTGAAAATCGCCGAAGCTGGGTTCTGCCGCTCTGGGTTGAATGGCAGTAGATGCGCCCATTCGAGCAGGAGGCGGTTTGAAGGTGGAGACTCTACAAGAACGGGATATTCGACTCAAAACGAGGGCCTCGGCCATCAGGGTAGGGGGAGCCTGACTTGCAGGTACGTCTCGAATAAGCTTGCGAATATCGGGAGAACATATTTTGTAAAAAATTACTCAAATATTTGATTGCATAACGGCAAACAACACTTTTGTTGACAAGGGCACAGTTGAAATACACAAAATGAAACTATTTAGACTTAAAATCTGTCATCCCATACCGAAAATTCGGTAGCGAAGCTCGGACAACCTTGTCTTTAGCTGGCTGCCAATGGATTTCTCAGGATATCGAGACTGCAAGTGGTACAGATAGATCCGCTTTGGAGTGCCTGGTGTGGTTATAGGGTCAGGCGTTCCGCTGTATGCTTAGCCATAAGTCGAAATGGCTATCTTTCCTTGACGTGTGTCAATCAGTTAATCATTAATAGCTCCATGCATCGGATAACCCCTAGATTCATGGGGTTGCAATGATGCCGAACCACCGTTCGATGATCGAATCCCCCCGTTACTTTCCTAGTCGAGATGCATACGTGTCGAACGCCTTTGTCCGAAAAAGTGGATATCTGATCAAGACTCTTACCTATGTCGGCTGGTCGCTGTTCTGGCTGTTGCTCTGGGATATCTTCATCACAGTGGATTACATGGTTCTGCTGAGTCCGGGTGTGAATATCCCCTCGATGCCCCTGACGCTGCTCGGTTCGGCTCTGGTGGTGTTGACCAGCTTCCGCAATTCCAGTGCCTATAACCGCTGGTGGGAAGCGCGGACCCTCTGGGGCACCATGACCAACAACTCGCGCAGCTACGCGCGCCAGGTGCTCACCCTGATCGATGACGCCTATGGCATGAATCCGGTCAAGGCCATGCTGCTGCGCCGCCATGTGGCCTATGTAAAGGCCCTGTCGGCGCACCTGAAGGGCGAGTCCTGCGGCGAAGAGGTCCAGGCGCTGATCCCGGCCGAGGAATTCGACCGCCGCCATCACACCAACAACTTCCCCAACGACATCCTGAATGGTTCTGCGGCCCTGCTGGCCAAGGAATACAAGGCCGGGCGGCTGGACAGCATGCGCCTGTCCCGACTGGAGTCCACCATGGTGGTGCTTTCCGACTGCCAGGGTGGTATGGAGCGGATCGCCAACACGCCGCTGCCGTATCCCTACGTGTACTTTCCGGGGCTGTTCATCACCCTGTTCTGCCTGATCATGCCGATCGGCCTGGTGGAAACCCTCGGCTGGTACACGCCGCTGGTTTCGACGGTGGCGGGCTTCATGCTGCTGGCTATCGAAAAGGTCGGCACGGATCTGCAAAGTCCCTTCCGCAATAGCGAGCACCGGATCCAGACCGAAGCCCTGTGCCAGAACATCGAGCGCAACCTGGAGTCGATGCTGCGCGATGCCACCGCAGAGCGCTCGCCCGAGCTGGTTCCGGTGGGTGGCGAGATGAAGCGTATCTGAAGCCCGCTGTCCACCCGATTGTCGGGCTGTGCAACGCGGTCCGCTGCAGTATGAAATGAGCGGGCGGGTTTACCTCGCCCGTTGGTGATCTCGAAGAATCCGCAGAAGAGCTTCCCGCCTGGCTCGCGAGCTGATCTCCGGGACCGGGCGGGGCGTTTCAGGCGCTCGCTTTCGGCTTGATGAACAGCCTTTCCCCGCGTGACAGTCCAACCAGCATGTCGTGATTCTTGACTACTTCCGCCTCGATCAGTTCGTTCTGACCTTCGACCTTGAGGGTCACCCGGGTGACGGCGCCAAGCGGGCAGATATCGCGTACTTCGGCGCTGTAGTATTCGGCCACTGCCTCGCGGGACAGCAGTACCTCATGGGGACGGAACAGAATATGCCCGTCGTCCAGATGCAGGTGGTTGGCGTCGCCGAGGAAGTGGTAGACGAAGTCGCTGGCCGGCTGCTCGTAGACCTCGCCTGGCGCGCCGATCTGCTCGATCCCCCCTTTGTTCATCACCACGATGCGGTCGGCCACCTCCATGGCTTCCTCCTGGTCGTGGGTGACGAACACGGAGGTCAGGTTGATCTCCTCGTGCAGGCGCGCCAGCCAGCGGCGCAGCTCCTTGCGCACCTTGGCGTCAAGGGCACCGAAGGGCTCGTCGAGCAGCAGGATCTTCGGCTCCACCGCCAGCGCGCGGGCCAGGGCTATGCGTTGGCGCTGGCCGCCGGAGAGCTGTTCGGGATAGCGGTCGGCGAGCCAGTCGAGCTGCACCATGGCGAGCAGTTCGTGGACCTTCGCGGCGATGACCTGCTCGCTCGGCCGCTCGCGCCTGGGCTTCATGCGCAGACCGAAGGCGACGTTGTCGAACACCGTCATGTGGCGGAACAGCGCGTAGTGCTGGAACACGAAACCGACGTTGCGGTCGCGCACGTCGTGGCCGGAGACGTCCCCGCCATGGAAGGCGATGCTGCCGCTGTCCGGGGTTTCCAGGCCGGCGATGATCCGTAGCAGGGTGGTCTTGCCGCAGCCGGAGGGACCGAGCAAGGCCACCAGCTCGCCGCTGTGGATGTCCAGGTTGATGTCGTTGAGTGCCTGGAAGGCGCTGAAGCGCTTGCTGACGTTGCGGATTTCGATAGACATGGCTTATTCCTCGGCAGCAGTGGACTTGAGGCGGGACAGACGGGCTTCGCTCCACTGCTTGAGCAACAGGATGATCAGCGCCAGGATCAGCAGCAGGCTGGCGACGCTGAAGGCGGCGACGTGGTTGTACTCGTTGTAGAGAATCTCGACGTGCAGCGGCAGGGTGTTGGTGAAACCGCGGATGTGCCCGGAAACCACCGACACCGCACCGAACTCGCCCATGGCGCGGGCGGTGCAGAGCACCACGCCGTAGATCAGGCCCCACTTGATGTTGGGCAGGGTGACGTACCAGAACATCTGCCAGCCGTTGGCGCCGAGCAGGCGCGCGGCTTCCTCTTCCTGGGTGCCCTGTTCCTGCATCAGCGGGATCAACTCGCGAGCGACGAAGGGCAGGGTGACGAAGATGGTCGCCAGGACGATGCCGGGCAGGGCGAAGATGATCTGGACGTCGTGCTCGGTCAGCCAGTCGCCGAACAGGCCCTGGGCGCCGAACAGCAGCACATAGATCAGGCCGGCGATCACCGGCGAGACCGAGAACGGCAGGTCGATCAGGGTCACCAGCAGGCTCTTGCCGGGGAAGTCGTACTTGCTCACGCACCAGGCGGCAGCCAGCCCGAACACCAGGTTGAGTGGCACCGAGATGCCTACGGCGAGCAAAGTCAGCTGCAGGGCGGAGAGGGCGTCGGGCTCCAGCAGGGCCTCGAAGAAGGTTCCGAAGCCGAGCTTGAGCGCCTCGCTCAGCACGACGTAGAGCGGCAGCAGGAGAAACACGGCGAACACCAGCCAGGCGGCGACGATCAGCAGGCGGCGGCCGAGGGCGTTGCCGTGGCGGGCGGCGTTGGCGGAGGCGGCCGCGCTCAGGGTTGTGGACGACATGGTGGCCTCTTCAGGGGGTTGCGATGCGGCGCTGCAGCAGGTTGAGCGGCAGCAGCAGGGCGAAGGACACCACCAGCATCAGCACGCCGATACTGGTGGCGCCGGTGTAGTCGTACTGGTCCAGCTTGACCATGATCAGCAGCGGCAGGATCTCGGTCTTGCCCGGCATGTTGCCGGCGATGAAGATCACCGAGCCGTACTCGCCGATGCCGCGGGCGAAGGCCAGAGCGAAGCCGGTCAGCCAGGCCGGCAACAGCGCCGGCAGCAGCACGTGGCGGAAGGTCTGCCAGGGACTGGCGCCGAGGCAGGCGGCGGCTTCCTCGACCTCCCGGGGGATGTCCGCCAACACCGGCTGCAGGGTGCGCACCACGAAGGGCAGGGTGACGAAGGTCAGCGCCAGGGCGATGCCCAGCGGGGTGTAGGCGATCTTCAGGCCGAACTCGCCGGCGAGCTGGCCGACCGCTCCGGCCGGCGCGTAGAGCGCGGTCAGGGCGATGCCGGCCACCGCGGTGGGCAGGGCGAACGGCAGGTCGATCATGGCGTCGATGACCTTGCGGCCGGGGAAGGGGTAGCGCACCAGCACCCAGGCCAGCAGGATGCCGATCACGCCGTTGAGCAGTGCGGCGACGAGGGCGGTGCCGAAGCTGAGCTTGAGCGCGGCCAGCACCCGCGGGGCGGAGATAACCTCCCAGAACTGCAACCAGGTGAGCTGGGAGGCGTGGACGAACATGGCACCCAGGGGAATCAGTACCAACAGACTGAGATACACCAGGGTGTAGCCCAGCGTCAGCCCGAAGCCGGGTATGACGGGGGATATGCGGCGGGACATGGACATCTCTCGAATGACGGAAAGCAGCAAGCCACAAGCGGAGTCCAGGACTTCCGGCTCGTGGCCTTGTCTGCGTGGTTATGGGTTCAGCGCACCTTGTAGATCTGGTCGAACACCCCGCCGTCGTTGAAGAACTTCGGCTGGGCGGTCTTCCAGCCACCGAAATCCTTGTCGATGGTCACCAGCTCGAGGCTGGGAAACTGCCTGGCGAACTCGCCTGCGACCTTCTCGTTGCGCGGCCGGTAAAAGTTCTTCGCGGCGATGCGCTGGCCTTCCTCGCTGTACAGGTAGTTCAGGTAGGCAGTGGCCACTTCGCGGCTACCCTTGCGGTCGACGTTCTTGTCCACTACCGCCACCGGCGGTTCGGCAAGGATCGACACCGAAGGCACGACGATCTCGAAGTTTTCTCCACCCTGTTCCTTCAGCGCCAGGAAGGCCTCGTTCTCCCAGGCCAGCAACACGTCGCCGATGTTGTTGTTGACGAAAGTGATGGTCGAGCCGCGCGCGCCGGTATCCAGCACCGGCACCTGCTGGTAGAGCTGCTCGACGTAGGCGCGGGCCTTGTCCTCGCTACCGTACTTCTGCTGCGCCCAGGCCCAGGCGGCGAGGAAGTTCCAGCGTGCGCCGCCGGAGGTCTTGGGGTTTGGGGTGATCACTTCCACGCCCGGCTTGACCAAATCACCCCAGTCCTTGATGCCTTTCGGATTGCCCTTGCGCACCAGGAAGACGATGGTCGAGGTGTAGGGCGTGCTGGCCTGCGGCAGGCGGCTCTGCCAGTCCTCGGGAATCAGCTTGCCGAGCTTGTACAGCTCGTCGATGTCGCCGGCCAGGGCCAGGGTCACCACGTCGGCCCTGAGCCCGTCGATCACCGCGCGGGCCTGCTTGCCCGAGCCGCCGTGGGACTGCTGGAGGGTCACGGGCTCATGGCCCTCGGCCTGCCAGTACTTGTTGAAGGCGGCGTTGTACTCCTTATACAGCTCGCGGGTCGGATCGTAGGACACGTTGAGCAGCAGGGTCTGCGCCTGGGCAGCGGCGCAGAGGCTCAGGCCGGCCAGCGCGGTGAGGGCGAAACGACGGATGGACATGGATACGACTCCTGAATGTAGCGGGGGGATGCTTTCTGTTGTGGGTGTACGATCGCGTTGGCGTGCGCTGGTGCAGGTAGCTAGAGCCCTGTCTGCTCAGGGGGTCTTGATGCCCGGCTTCTTCTTCATTCATGCGCACCCTCCGGTTGTCTAGTCGGGTCGTTCGCCCTGAAAAATCAGGAAGTCTTGCAGGTGTTCTGGGCCTGCAGGCGGAACTTCTCCTTGCGCTCGATCTGCACGATCTGGCCGTTGTGCACGGTGATTTCCACCGCACCGAAACGCAGGTTCTTCAGAGCGGCGTGGATTTCGCGCAGGATGTTGGCTTCGTCCTGGCCTTCGAAGCTTCTGAGGGGGGCGCTCATGGCTGTGGTCTCCTTGGATGTAATGTGCCGGCGAGCCTGCTGGCCCGGCAGCGTGGAGCGGATATTAGAGTGGGAGCAAATATTCTTAAAAATACTATTTAGTGATTTTTATATATTTAATAGTTATTTATTGCTGCCCTGCTGCATGAGATTAATGGAATAAATAAATAATTTTTTATTCTTTTTTAGAATTTAAAGGGTTGCCCTAGACTGGTCTCCGTTGCCCACACGAGGAGGCCCGCAATGCCCAGCCAGACACTTCGCTACCTGATCCTGCCGGGTTGGCACGGCTCGCCCGACGAGCACTGGCAGAGCCACTGGCAGCGCACGCTGCCGAATGCCGTGCGGGTCGAGCAGGCCGACTGGAACAATCCCGATCCCTTCAGCTGGGTCGCCGCGCTGGAGCGCGCAATCGCCGCCGAGCGCCCCCCGGCGATCCTCATTGCCCACAGCCTCGGCTGCGTCACCGTGGCGCGCTGGGCCGCCCAGGCCACGCCGGCCTCGTTGGGGCGGGTGCGAGGGGCGCTGCTGGTGGCGCCGGCGGATGTCGAGCGCCCGACCTGTCATGAGCCGCTGCGCTGTTTCGCGCCGATCTCCCGGGGGCGCCTGCCGTTTCCCAGCCAGCTGGTCGGTTCGGACAACGATCCGACCGCCACGCCGGCTCGCGCCCTGGAGCTGGCCCGCGACTGGGGCGCGCTGCCGACCATCCTGCCCGGCGCCGGCCATATCAACGTGGACTCAGGGCACCACCGCTGGGAGCAGGGTTTCGCCCATCTCTACCGCCTGCAGCGGCAGATCGAGCGACTGGAGCGGCGCTGCGTATGAGGCGCCCGGGCGCCCGCGAGAACCGGCGGATGCCGGGACGCAGCCGTTTCCCACCCGACAATCGCCGATAGTCCCGGGCCTGACCGGCCCGGAGGCCCGGTCAGGAGAACCCCCATGAATCGCCATCTTCCGCCCGGTCAGCCGCTGCTGACCTTTCCCGACGCCGACAAGAGCCCGCTGAGCATTCGTGCCAAGGCGCTGGTGTTCGTCGATCCCCGCTCGCGCAGGCTGCGTGGCGAGGTGGAGCGCCTCGCTGCGACCGACTTGCCGGTGCTGATCCGCGGCGAGAGCGGTACCGGCAAGGAGCTGCTGGCCCGGCAGATCCATCGCGAAAGCGGGCGGGGCGGCCTGTTCGTCGCGGTCAACTGCGGCGCGCTCAGCCCGACTTGGGCCGAGGCCGAGCTGTTCGGCCATGCCGTCGGCGCCTATGCCGGTTCGGCCTGCAGCCGGGCCGGCTGGTTCGGTTCGGCCAACGGCGGCACCCTCTACCTGGACGAGATCGGCGACCTGCCGCTCGGCCTGCAGGGCAAGCTGCTCGCCGCCCTGGAAACCCGTGAGGTGCTGCGCGTCGGCGCGCAGCAGCCGACGCCGGTGGACGTGCGCCTGGTGGCGGCCAGCAGCGTCGACCTGGCCCAGGCGGTGGCCGCCGGCAAGTTCAGCGAGCGGCTCTACCGCTATCTCGACGAGGGACGCCTGGAGTTGCCGGCGCTGCGCGAGCGGCCGGGGGATATCCTGCCGCTCGCCGAGTACTTTCTCGGCGTCTATGCCCACCGCCTGGGCCTGGATCTTCCGCAGTTCGGGGCGGAGGCCCAGCTCGCCCTGGAGCGGCATGCCTGGCCGGGCAACACCCGCGAGCTGGAGAGCGTCGTCCATTTCGCCCTGCTGGTCTGCAGCGGCGACGAGATCCTCCCGGCCCACCTCAACCTGCCGGGCGCTGCTGCGCCGTCGTACGCGCCGCTGACCATCATCGAGGAACAGTTGGCCCGGCTCGACGCCCGGGAGCGGGCGCAGCTGCAGGCCCTGCTGGCCCAGACAGGTGCTTGACGGCAGACAGGAAGGGAAATCCCCGGCGCGTCGGGTGCCGCCGGGGAAAAAGGACTCAGCGGGCGGCCGTCTGCGGCTGCCAGATCGACACGTCGCGGGCATCGACCCGCTTCGGCAGCAGGCCCTCGGCGAAGAAGGCATCGGCGATCTTCTGCTGCTCGGCCAAGCTCTCCGTCTGCACCGGGCGCACCCGGTAGCTGCGCCGGGCGTTGGCCTGCTCGACAATTTCTGGAGCCAGGTTGCCCCACAGCGGCGCGAGAATCCGCGCGGCCTCCCGGGGATTGGCGCGCAGCCAGTCGCCGGCCTTGACCAGCTCGGCGAACACCACTTCCAGCACCTGCGGGTGTTCCCTGGCAAAGCGCTGGCTGGTCAGGTAGTAGCGCTGGTAGGCGGCCAGCTTGTCGCCGTCGGCCACGGTGCGGGTCGACAGCTGGCGCTGGGCGCTGCTGAGGAACGGCTCCCAGGTTACCCAGGCGTCCACCTTGCCGTTCTCGAAGGCGGCGCGGCCGTCGGCCGGGGTCAGGTAGGCCGGCTGGATGTCGGAGAACTTCAAGCCGGCCCTGGCCAGCGCGGCGAGCAGCAGGTAGTGGCTGCCGGCGGCCTTGGTCACCGCCACCTTTTTGCCTTTGAGATCGGCCAGCCCGCGCAGCGGCGAGTCGGTGCGCGCCAGAATCGCCTGGGCGGCCGGCGACGGTGCCTCCTGGGCGAAATAGGCGAGATGGGTGCCGGCAACCTGGGCGAACACCGGCACGGTATCGGCGACGTCGGCGGACAGGTCGAGGTTGCCGACGTTGAGTGCTTCGAGCAGCGGTTGGCCGCTGGCGAACTCGTGCCAGCTGAGGCGGATGTCCTGGACGGCCAGGGCCTTTTCCAGGGTGCCGCGGGCCTTCAGCAGGGCGATCAGGGTGGAGGACTTCTGGTAGCCGATGCGCAGCTGGCTTTCCGCCTGGGCGGGCAGGGCGGTGCACAGCCCCAGGGCAAGGCCGAGGCCGAACGCCGATCGGCTGCTTGCCGGCAAGGCTGTAGGAGCAGATTTATCTGCGATTGGTGGCAAAAGCAGAAGCATCGCGAATAAATTCGCTCTACCGAAGCGGTATCAACCTCACTCCCTTGGCTTTCCTAGATAGGAAAGTGCAAGACCTTGAAAGGGGTGGCACTACGCCCACCCTCTGAGGGGCTAACAGAATAAAGCTCCCAGCTTTGCCGGGGGATACTTACTGTATTGGCGTGGTCTGCACTCGTTGTTGCCAGCGTCGGCTTGCGCAGATAGGGGGGCGAAGAGCAGAAGGCTTCCGGCCTGTCCGGCGCCGGAAACGAACACGCCGCCATGGGTGGCGGCGTGGCAGGGGAGTGTCAAGCGGGAGTGAAGGACGCGAGCGGGCCTGTCATTGCGGGCCGGCCGGTTCCGGTGTGGTGGCCGTCTCGTCGGCGGCGGGGACGCTGGAGGCGGCTTCCGCGTTTGTCCCGGCTTTGGCCGGCTCCGCCGCAGGGCGCGGCACGAGGCTGCCCGCCAGCACCATGGCCACCAACACGGAAATGCATCCCCAGACCAGTAGGGACAGGCGCTTGGGAACCTCTCCGGTCTTTCTGTTCCTGAACAGCGATGGGGCGATCACTCCTACGATGGTGGCCAGTGCCAGCACCAGCGCGAGAACGCTGAGAATCCCAGCCAGTAAAGGCATCTACTTTCTCCCTAGGCGAATGGTTGAGCGTCTTTTCGGCTCCGCGAGCGGACCGGATGGGTCGCTTGAGGCCAACGCTGCACAGGGGCCAGCCAGGTTGCCTGGCGGCCATATCGTGGGTGACTGTAGCCGATCTCGAGGCACATGACGCAATCCCGGGCCGATCAGGCCCCCGTGCGGGAGGTGTGAAAGGCGAAACCTGAAGGTGGGCAGGGGAAAGCGCTGCGATTTGTCGCAGGCGACTGGGCAATCCTCACTGCCTCCCTGCCAGGGTCGGGGGTGGAAAACTGTGGGTCGGCGGTCCAGGCGATGCGGCCGACGGCGGCGGCTGCGGCGCCGGCCAGACCGAGCAGGCGGCGGCGGGAAAGGTTGGGGTTGAAGGTCATGCGAGTCGCTCCCGTTCCGTGAGGGTCAGGGGGGGTGGCTACTGAACGACCTCGGACTCGACGGCTTCGAACGCCCTCTCCCCGGCCTGCAGGCCCTCCTGGTGCAGGCGGCGGAAGTTTTCCTGAGAAAGATCGCCGGTACGGTCGTAGTGGGCGGCGCGTCTGGCGAATTCCTCGCCGAGGCGGGCCAGCAGCGCGGAGAAGGCCGGGCTGCCGGGCCGGCGGGGCGACCCTGAGGCTGCCCGGGAAACGTTGCGGATTGCGGTGATGCTCATCGGAATGCACCTGGGCCGACTGTGTCGATGCCAAGTCGTCCGGTGATTTGGTGGGCCAGCCATCTGTAGCGCCGGTTCATGGGCCTGCAGGAGGCTGTGGCCCAATACTGCATGCATAGAGGAGCAATCTGAAATTCGATTTTTCTTATAAATAAATAAGGTAATCCCCCCCAGCTAAGCCGGGGGACTCCTTTACTCGCCGACCAACTGTTGAGCCGCATGAAAAAGGAATGGACGTGCCATTCGCGTCCACTGTCAGTCTTGTCGGGCCAGGGCCCGATCATGCGTTTGGAGATCCCCATGTCCGCGGTTGAATCCTTGTTGTCTGCATCCCAAATTCCTGCCTAGTCGTTCGAGATCCGTTCCCTCAACGAGGTGCTGGGTGGCGAAGTTCGCGGCCTGGATCTGTTCCGTCCGGTCAATTCGGAGGACTTCGCCCGTATCCACCGTGCCTTCCTGGACCACCGAGTGCTGGTGTTCCGCGAGCAGCGCATCATCCCCAAGCAGCCGATCGCCTTCAGCCGCCGCTTCGGCGAGCTGCAGATCCATGTGCTCAAGCAGTTCCTGCTCGCCGGCCATCTGGAGATCTTCATCATCTCCAACATCCTCGAGAGCGGGCGACTCACCGGCCTGGGCGACGCCGGCAAGTTCTGGCATTCCGACCTGTCCTACAAGGAGTTGCCCAGCCTCGGCGCCATGCTGCACGCCCAGCAACTCCTGGCCGAAGGCGGCGACACCCTGTTCGCCGACCAGCAGCGCGCCTACACCCTGCCGGCGGCGCTGCGCAAGGCCGTCGAGGGGTACCGTGCGGTGCATTCCTACACCGCCACTTACTTTCAAAAAAACTAGTAACCAATCAACCGCATAGGCTACCAATATGTAATGGCCTGGCTCTCACCGTGGCGAGCCCTGCTGCCTGCTAAAATGCCTGCCCTTTGACTTGGAGGTCCCCATGGCAGCTATCCCGACTCGTCTGCGCACCCTGCGTGATTATATTCGCTGGGCGGTCAGCCGTTTACATGCAGAGGGACTGTATTTCGGCCACGGCACCGACAACGCTTGGGACGAGGCACGTCAGTTGGTGCTCGGTGCCTTGCATCTGCCTTGGGAAATGGCCGATGGCTATCTGGACTGTCGCCTCGAGGAGGACGAGTGCATGCACCTCGGAACCCTGCTTCTGCGCCGCATCGAAGAGCGCATCCCGGCGGCCTATCTACTCGGCGAGGCCTGGTTCTGCAATCTGCCGTTCCTGGTCGACGAGCGGGTGCTGGTGCCGCGCTCGCCCATTGGCGAGCTGATCGGCCAGCGCTTCGCCCCTTGGCTGCCCCATGAGCCGGTGCGGATCCTCGACCTTTGCACCGGCTCCGGCTGCATAGGCATCGCCTGCGCCTACGAATTCCCCGAAGCCGAAGTAGTGCTGGCTGATCTGTCCTTCGATGCGCTCGAAGTGGCCAACCGGAACATTGAGCGCCACGGTTTGGACGAGCGCGTCTATACCGTGCAGGGCGATGGTTTCGCTGGTCTGCCGGGGCAGCGCTTCGACCTCATCGTTTCCAACCCGCCCTATGTGGACGCCGAGGACTTTGCCGACATGCCGGAGGAATACCACCACGAGCCGGCCATGGGGCTGGCCTGCGGCGAGGACGGTCTGGATCTGGTGCGGCGCATACTGGCGGAGGCGGCCGACCATCTGACCGAGCGGGGTGTGCTGATCGTCGAGGTGGGCAACAGCCAGGTGCATGTGGAGGCGCTCTACCCGGAAGTGGATTTCACCTGGCTGGAGTTCAGCCAGGGAGGACATGGCGTCTTCCTGCTGGCCGCCGCCCAGTGCCGAGAGTATCAGGAGTTGTTTCGCGCGCGGCTTTCCGCCTAGAGCCTCATGCCCGGGCGCAGTCGGGTGAGGCTTACCTTGGCTGCTCGTCCCGCAGTATGAAGTCACCAATCGCCTGGCCCAGGATGCTGGCCAGCGGTAGTTCCGGGTTGTCGTAGGAAGGCAGCTGGCGCTGTGTATCCGCCGGGACGATGCGCAGCACATGGTTCATGCCGTCGATTGGCAGCAGCTCGGCGTCGGGCTTGGCGGCCTTGAGGGACTGAGCGTCCTTCATTCCGACCTGGATGTCGTGGCGCCCCTGGACGATCAGCGCCGGGATGCGCAGTCGGGCAAAGGCCGCCGCCGGGTCCTGGCGGAACAGCGAGATCAGGTAGGGCTGCACGCTGGGGCGAAACAGCACCTTGAGCGACTCGGGAATCCGCTCATGGGGGCGTCCCGCCTTGAGTTCCTCGATCAGCGCCGTACTGAAGGCCAGCAGGGGTGGAGGCAGGCGCGTGCGCAGCTGCTCCAGCAGAACCTGGTCGATCGGCCGGCCGCTGCCGGCGATGGCGACCAGCGCGGCGGCGCCGGCCTGTTCGGCAGCCAGGCTGGCGATCAGCGCGCCCTCGCTGTGACCGATCAGGACCAACCGGGAGAAGCGTGGGTCGGCCTTGAGCTTGCGCCCCCAGGCTTCAGCATCGGCGACATAGCCTTCCGCGCTCAGCATCCGCTCGTCCGGTGCGGCGGCCAAGCTGGCGGCGACGCCGCGCTTGTCGTAGCGCACGCTGGCGATGCCGCGCCGGGCCAGGGCCTCGGCCAGGCGCTTGAGGCTGTCGTTGTGCCCGGCCGGATTGTTGCCGTTGCGGTCGGTGGGACCGGAGCCGGCGATCAGCAGGGCCACCGGCACAGGGCTGTTGCTTTGCGGCAGCAGCAACGAGCCGTACAGCGTGCCGCTCGGGGTCGCCAGCTCGATGGGCTGGTACAGGTTGGTCCAGGCCTGGACGGAGCCTGTGGCAAGGACGAGAAGAAGCAGAAGGAATACTCGCAGCATGGCGGACAGCTATGGTCGGGGTGGTGCGCCGGTGGACGCAGGGTTCGGAGGATGAACTGGCAGAGCCCCCTTGGGTATACTCGCACACCTTCGATCAGGCTGATTGTTCGCGGAGCCCTGCATGTCCGGCAATACCTACGGCAAGCTGTTCACTGTCACCACTGCCGGCGAGAGCCACGGCCCGGCCCTGATGGCCATCGTCGATGGCTGCCCGCCGGGGCTCGAGCTGTCGGCCGCCGACCTGCAGCGCGACCTTGACCGGCGCAAGCCCGGCACCAGCCGCTACACCACCCAGCGTCAGGAAGATGATGCGGTGGAGATCCTTTCCGGAGTATTCGAGGGTCGGACCACCGGTTGCCCCATTGGCCTGCTGATCCGCAACACCGACCAGAAGTCCAAGGACTACTCGGCGATCAAGGACCTGTTCCGCCCGGCCCACGCCGACTACACCTACCACCACAAGTATGGCATCCGCGACTACCGCGGTGGCGGCCGCAGCTCGGCGCGCGAGACCGCCATGCGCGTGGCTGCCGGTGCCATCGCCAAGAAATACCTGGCGACCCAGGGCATCGCCGTACGCGGCTATATGAGTCAGCTCGGCTCGATCGAGATTCCCTTCAAGACCTGGGATTCGGTAGAACAGAACGCCTTTTTCAGCCCCGATCCGGACAAGGTGCCGGAGCTCGAGGCTTATATGGACCAGCTGCGTCACGACCAGGATTCGGTCGGCGCCAAGATCACCGTGGTCGCCGAAGGCGTGCCGCCAGGTCTCGGCGAGCCGATCTTCGACCGCCTCGACGCCGAGCTGGCCCACGCGCTGATGAGCATCAACGCGGTCAAGGGCGTGGAGATTGGTGCCGGTTTCGCCAGCATCGCCCAGCGCGGTACCGAGCACCGCGACGAGCTGACCCCGGACGGCTTCCTGTCCAATAACGCCGGCGGCATCCTCGGCGGCATTTCCTCGGGCCAGCCGATCGTCGCCCACCTGGCGCTCAAGCCGACTTCCAGCATCACCACCCCCGGCCGCTCCATCGACATTCACGGCAATCCAGTGGAAGTGATCACCAAGGGCCGCCACGATCCCTGCGTTGGCATTCGTGCTACGCCCATCGCCGAGGCGATGATGGCCATAGTGCTGATGGATCACCTGCTGCGCCACCGCGCGCAGAACGCCGAGGTGCAGGTGATCACCCCGGTGCTTTCGCAACTGTGAGCCATCGCATGGGTTGGGTGGAGCGCAGCGATATCCAACAGCCGGCCCGTTGGGTATCGCTGCGCTCCATCCAACCTGCGTTCGAGTGATCATGTCCTCTGCGTTGCCCTATTGGCGCCTCTCCGGCTTCTATTTCTTTTATTTTGCCCTGCTCGGCGCGACGGCGCCGTTCTTCTCGCTGTATTTCGACCATCTGGGCTTTTCCGCCGCACGCATCGGCGAGCTATTGGCGATTCCCATGCTGATGCGCTGCCTGGCGCCGAACCTGTGGGGCTGGCTGGGCGATGCGAGCGGCCGGCGGCTGGCTATCGTGCGGCTCGGCGCGGTCTGCACCCTGGGCTCCTTCGCGCTGATCTTCGTCGGCCGGAGTTATGCCTGGCTGGCGCTGGTAATGGCTCTACACGCCTTCTTCTGGCATGCCGTGTTGCCGCAGTTCGAGGTGATCACCCTGGCCCACCTGCGCGAACAGTCGGCACGCTACAGCCAGCTGCGCCTATGGGGCAGCATCGGCTTCATCGTCGCAGTGGTCGGGCTCGGCCAGCTGTTCGAGTGGCTCGGTCTGGAGGTTTTCCCTTGGATAATCGTGCTGATCATGGGCGGAATCGTCCTCGGCAGCTGCTGGGTGCCCAACGCCCAGCCGGAGCCGCGGGCCGACCTGGAGGCGCAGGGCGGCTTCCTCGCTCAGTTGCTCCGCCCCAGGGTGCTGGCCTTCTATGCCGGCGTGGCGCTGATGCAGCTGAGCCACGGACCTTACTACACCTTCATCAGTATCCATCTGGAAAACCTGGGCTACGGGCGTGGGCTGATCGGCCAGTTCTGGGCCCTCGGCGTGCTGGCAGAGATCCTGCTGTTCCTGGCGATGGCCGCGTTGCTGCGACGTTTCTCCCTGCGCCAGCTGCTGCTTGCCAGCTTCCTGCTGGCCGCGCTGCGCTGGTTGCTGCTGGGCAATCTGGCCGACCATCTGGCCATTCTGCTGCTTGCCCAGCTGATGCACGCGGCGACCTTCGGCTGTTTCCATGCCACGGCCATCCACTTCGTGCAGCGCAGCTTCGGCGCCCGCCAGCAGGGACAAGGCCAGGCCCTGTATGCGACCCTGTCCGGGGTTGGCGGCGCCCTCGGGGCGCTGTATTCCGGCTATAGCTGGACGAGTCTCGGTCCGGCCTGGACCTTCGCCCTGGCCAGCCTGGCGGCGCTGGCCGCCGCCATTACCGTCGCCACCTGTTTGAGAGAGGAGGGGCCATGAGCCTGACCCGCGCACAACTTGCCCAGCAGATCATCGAAGCCGGGCGCTTCCTGTACGGCCGCGGCTGGTCGCCGGCCACCAGCAGCAACTACTCGGCGCGGCTGTCGTCCAGCGAGGCGCTGCTCACCGTTTCCGGCAAGCACAAGGGCCAGCTCGGCGAGGACGACGTGTTGGTCACAGACATGGCTGGCAACAGCCTGGAGCCGGGCAAGAAGCCCTCGGCCGAGACCCTGCTGCATACCCAGCTGTATACCTGGAAGGCGCAGATCGGCGCGGTACTGCATACTCATTCCGTGAGTGCCACCGTGCTCTCCCGGTTGACTCTGAGCGACTCCCTGGTGTTCGCCGACTACGAGCTGCAAAAGGCCTTTGCCGGCATCTCCACCCACGAGTGCCAAGTCTGCCTGCCGATCTTCGACAACGATCAGGACATCGCCCGCCTGGCCAGCCGGGTGCAGCCCTGGTTGGATGAGCATCCCGACTGCGTTGGCTACCTGATCCGCGGCCACGGCCTCTATACCTGGGGCGCCACCATGAATGACGCCCTGCGCCAGGTGGAGGCCTTCGAGTTCCTCTTCGACTGCGAACTGAAAATGCGTGCCCTGCAACGCCGCTGAGCCGAGAGACTGCCGGCGCATCCGCCCGGTCTGGCGGCCTGGCCGGACCCCACGAACAAGGAGATCTGCCCCATGAGTTCCCTGAGCGTCTATAGCGACGACAACCCCGCCCAGCCCTACAAGATACTCAACCATGGCGAGGACATCGCCGCCACCCTGGCCAAGATCGGCGTGCGTTTCGAGCGCTGGCAAGCCGAGGCGCCGATCGCTCCTGGCGCCAGCCAGGAGGAGGTGCTCGCTGCCTACCGTACGCAGATCGAGCGGCTGAAGGCCGAGGGCGGCTATGTCGCCGTCGACGTCGTCAGTCTGACCGACCGGCATCCACAGAAGGACGAGCTGCGCGCCAAGTTCCTCGACGAGCACACCCACGGCGAAGACGAGGTGCGTTTCTTCGTCGCCGGGCGCGGGCTGTTCTCGCTGCATGTCGGCAACGAGGTGTACGCCGCGCTCTGCGAGCGCAATGATCTGATTTCGGTGCCGGCCGGCACGCGCCACTGGTTCGACATGGGCGAGCATTCGCATTTCATCTGTATCCGGCTGTTCAACAACCCGGAAGGCTGGGTCGCCCAGTTCACCGGCGATCCCATTTCCCACCGCTTTCCCGAGCTGGAAGACTGACATGCCGATTCGAGCCATCCTCACCGACATCGAAGGCACCACCAGCGCAGTCAGCTTCGTCTTCGACGTGCTGTTCCCCTATGCCCGTGAGCATTTGCCGGCGTTCGTCCGTGAGCATGCCGGCAAGGCGGAGGTTGCTGCCCAGCTCGAGGCCGTGCGCGCCGAGAGCGGCGAGGCGAACGCCGATATCGAGAGGGTCATCGAGATCCTCCTCGGCTGGATTGCCGAGGACCGCAAGGCCACGCCGCTCAAGGCGCTGCAGGGCATGGTCTGGGAGCAGGGCTACCGTGCCGGTCAGCTCAAGGGGCATGTCTATCCGGACGCCGTAGCCGCGCTGCAGCGCTGGAGGTCCGAGGGATACGACCTCTACGTGTATTCCTCCGGCTCGATCCAGGCTCAGCGGCTGATCTTCGGCTGCTCGGAGGCCGGCGACCTGTCGCCGCTGTTCTCCGGCTACTTCGATACCACCAGCGGGCCAAAGCGCGAGGCTGCGTCCTATGCGCGCATCGCCGAAGCCATCGGCCGCCCGGCAGGGGAGATCCTGTTTCTCTCCGACGTGGTGCAGGAACTCGACGCCGCCTGCGCGGCCGGCATGCGGACCTGCGGCCTGGCTCGCGAGGGTGGCACGCTGGGGGAGTATCCGACCGTGGCCAGCTTTGCGACGATCGAGCCGGCGTCCTGCTGAGACTGCGCTGAACCATCGCCTGGCCGCGCCATCCTAACTAGGTACCTGTCCCCTGGAAAGGAGTACATTCAATGGATGTCTTTGGCGGCCTTTTAAGTCTGATCATCCTGGTGCTCGATATTTGGGCCATCGTCCACGTCATCCGCAGCCGGACTGACACAACCAAGAAAGTGCTCTGGGTGCTGCTGATTGTCATCCTGCCGGTCCTCGGCCTGATCATCTGGCTATTTATGGGGCCACGCAGCGCCAGCTCCAGTGCCGGAGTACCCTGAGCCCGCGGCAAGCCTGGTTCGCTCGGACGTGGCCTGCGCGGATGCTGCTGGGGTTTCACCTTTTGGCCATTGCCCAGAGGTTCGGCTGCATTGTGCGACAGGGCATGATGCTGCTGTGGAGCATGGTGCTCGTACTGCTGAGCGGTCCGCTGCATGCCGCGCCTGGTTCCGCCTGGGATGCCTTGTGTGACGAGCACGCAGTGCTGCTGTTGCGACACGCCACCGCACCCGGTTTCGGCGATCCGCCGGGATTCGTGCTCGGGGATTGCCGTAGCCAGAGAAACCTCGACGACCGTGGCCGTCGGGAGGCCCAGCGCTGGGGCGAGTTGCTGCGCCAGCAGTGGATCGAGCGGCCGCGGCTCTACAGCAGCCGCTGGTGCCGCGCCCTGGGCCACTGCCCGGGGGATGCAACTGGAGGCCGTCCAGCCGTTACCGGCACTGGACTCCTTCTTCGAAAGCGCCGAGCGCGCCGAACTGCAGACCCATGAACTGCGCGAGGCGATTAACGCGCTGCCACGCGGCGGGCCAGTGGTACTGGTGTCACATCAGGTTAATATCACGGCGCTGAGCTGGATCTATCCCGCCTCCGGCGAAGGATTGATCCTGGCGTTGCCGCTGACGGTGCCTGCCAAGGTGCTGGCGCGGATTCCGCCGCCCTGAGCAATAGCGCTAGAGCCGCCTGCTGTGGTGCCTTTCAATCTTCAAGTTCGAGCGGCTGACATGCCGCGGCGATAAAGATCATCACCCGAATTGTCTGTTTCGAAGCTCAGTCTCCGGGGTGGCCAGGTTTCAGCTGTCATCCCACCAACGTAGAATGCGCCCCTTTCCACAAGCCCGGCTTGCAGAGCTGGGCGCCAGCGTTCAAGTCAGCCAGATTCAGGGGAAACCGAGCCATGAGTGACTATCAGGAAACCCTCTACGACGGATACGGCCAGCGTTTCCGCATGGACAAGCTGCTTCATGAGGTGCGCACCGGGCATCAGCATCTGGTGATCTTCGAGAATGCCCGCATGGGCCGGGTGATGGCCCTCGACGGGGTGATCCAGACCACCGAGGCCGACGAGTTCATCTACCACGAGATGCTCACCCACGTGCCGATCCTCGCCCACGGCGCGGCGCACCGCGTGCTGATCGTCGGCGGCGGCGACGGTGGCATCCTGCGCGAGGTGTGCCGGCACCGCAGCGTCGAACACGTCACCATGGTCGAGATCGACGCCACCGTGGTGGAGATGTGCCGGGAGTTCCTGCCCCGCCACTCCAGCGGCGCCTTCGAGGACCCGCGCCTGAACCTGGTGATCGACGACGGCATGCGCTTCGTCGCCACCACCGAGGAGAAGTTCGACGTCATCATCTCCGACTCCACCGACCCGATCGGCCCGGGCGAGGTGTTGTTCTCCGAGAATTTCTACCAGGCCTGCCGGCGCTGCCTGAACGACGGCGGCATCCTGGTCACCCAGAACGGCACGCCCTTCATGCAGCTTTCCGAGGTGCAGACCACCGCGCAGCGGATGGATGGCCTGTTTGCCGACTGGCACTTCTACCAGGCCGCGGTACCGACCTACATAGGCGGCGCCATGACCTTCGCCTGGGGTGCCTGTGGCGCCGCCTCGCGCCGGGTGCCGCTGGAAATCCTGCGCCAGCGCTTCGCCGGCAGCGGCATTGTTACCCGCTACTACAACCCGGAAATCCACCAGGGCGCCTTCGCCCTGCCGCAGTACGTGCTGCAGGCCATCGGCAAGCCCGGCAACTGCTGAGGCCCCTCCCGTCGAATCGCCCGACGGATCTGCCGATCCGCTAGGCCACCAGCCGGGGATGGGGCTATCCTAGGGAAGCGGCAGCAGATTTCCGCTGCCGCGTCTTTCCGAAACAGCATATCAACCGATTCATCATTGAGAGGGGGTCGTTTTCATGAGCAACAACACCTTCCCGGATGATGTCAGCGGCGTCGTGTTGCGCCGCATGAAGGAGGGCGGATTCGACTTTGCCCGCGTCCACCCCATCGAGTTTTACGCCATCTTTCCCGACGAGGAGCGGGCCCGCATGGCGGCCAGAAATTTTCGCGGCGAATCCCTGAGGACGGAAGTGTCCGCCCGCGACGACGGTGCCTGGCACCTGCAGGTGAGCAAGGTGATGTACGCCACCTACGCCGGCATCGACAACTTCGAGCATGACCTCGAGTCCGTGGTGCTGCCTCTGGGCGGCGTGCTCGATGGCTGGGGGGTTACCCAGGAAGCAGCCCATTCCGGTCTTTAGGTCCTTCGCGCCGGCCAATCCCTGGCCGGCGTTCCGCCCCCGCCTGACTTTCCCCGATGTCGTTCCGCCCGCTCAGCGGGACCCGGCCTTGCGCCCGGCCATGTGGCGCAGGTAGGCCAGCAGGCGATCCAGTTCATCCTCGGCGAGAACCTCCACGGAAAAGCCCGGCATGCGTCCCTGCGGCCATTGGCGTAGCCCCTGCGGGTCGCGGATGTAGCGGCGCAGGAAGGCTTCGTGGAAGTACTCGGTGGGATTGTACGGCAGGTTCAGGTCCGGGCCGAACCGGGCATCGCCCTGGCCGTTCAGGCGGTGGCAGGCCAGGCAGTGCTTCTGGAACAGGGCGAAGCCGGCCTGGACGGAGGCATTGGCGTCGGCAGCCGGCAGCAGCGCCAGGAAGCGCTCGGCGACCGATGCGAGCAGGCGAATCCGGGCGATCTGGAAGGGCCACTGCTCGGGGCCGATGGCGCCCGCCTGGGGATCGCTCCAGACCAGATAGAAGGGACCGGCACTGGCCTTGTGTCTACCCAGTGCGGGCCAAGGGGTGGCAGGGTCCTCGATGGCTAGCCAGGCGCGGGCGCCATCCTCGCGCAGCAGGGGGGCGGCGGGCAGTTCGGCCGCGAAGCCGTCCAGCGCCAGGGCCTGCAGGTGATCGCCGGGGCGTACATCCTCGAGGAGCGCGGCCAGCGGCAGTGCACGGTAATGCATCTTCCGCCGGTAGGTCGGGTCGGCGGGAATCGACAGGCTGCGCGTCTGCGGATGGGCAAGCAGCTCGGCGCTGGACCAGCGGCGCGAACCTGGGGGCAGTTCGAGGACCAGTTCGGCGGCGGCCAGCTGCAGGCTGGCGATCAGCAGGAGGGCAGGGGTGGCGCAACGGCGCATAGGGGCATCCTTGGAGTGGCCAGCCCGGCCTTGGCAGAGAGGGCCGGTACGGTCGATTTTCATTACCGGCAATCGGAGTTGCTGGCAACCGGAATGATACCGGCCCCTTGCCGGCTGGCCTGGTGGCCGGATAGATACAGGAATTTCGGAGCTGTTCAAACCGTATGGCCGACTCTCGCGCCGCGTTACCCCGGTCTCTCGCCGACCCCTTCTACCTCCCTGGAGTCAAGGGCCTTCGGCAGTCGCCGGGAAGTGGACGCCTACCTGCACCTGCAGCGCTGCCGCGAGCGCTTCGAGGCAGGCGAGGCGGCCAGTGGCGTGCTGGCCGACATGCCGCATGATTCCTACACTAACGCCTGGCTGGAGAGCCGGCGTGGCCAGTTGCTGCTGCAGCTCGCCCGGCAGCTCGAGCGCGAGGGAAATCTGCCCGCCGCACTGCGCCTGCACGCCGGCAACCGCCATCCCGGGGCAAGGGAGCGGGCCATTCGGGTGCTGGAGCGCTGCGGACAGCCCGAGGCGGCGCTGGAGCTGGCCCTGGTCGCTGCCGCCGCGCCGAGAGCGACGAAGAGGCCCAGCAGCTGGAGCGCATCCTGCTGCGCCTGCGCCGCACCCTCGGACAGGCATCAGCGCAGCGCAGGAAGGCCACGGCGCTCGAGCACCTTGATCTACTCCTGCCCAGGTCGGAGTCTGCCGTCGAACAGGCGGTGCGCGAGCAACTGAGCCGGCCGGGGGCGCCGGTGCATTATGTGGAGAACGCGCTGATCGGCTCGCTGTTCGGCCTGCTCTGCTGGGAGGCGATCTTCGCCCCGCTGGCGGGGGGCTTCTTCCATCCCTTCCACGCCGGCCCGGCTGATCTCGCCCGGGCTGATTTCCAGGCGCGCCGCGCCGATCTCTTTGTCCGCTGCCTGGCACTTCTGGATCGCGACGAACATGGCGAGGCGATCCGCCGTACCTTCCGGGAAAAGCATGGCCTGCAGTCGCCCTTCGTCGCCTGGGAGCTGCTCGACGGGGCTTTGCTGGAGCAGGCCCTGGCCTGCATTCCGGGAGCGCACCTGCGGCTGTTCTTCGAGCGCATTCTGCGTGACATCCCGGTGAATCGCTCGGGGCTGCCGGACCTGATCCAGTTCTGGCCGGCCGAGCGGCGCTACCAGATGATCGAGGTAAAGGGGCCTGGCGATCGCCTGCAAGACAATCAGCGCCGCTGGCTCGACTATGCCGTGGCCCATGGCCTGCCGGTGATGGTATGCCATGTACGCTGGGCGGAAGAGGGGTAGGACAGAGGCTAGGACCTGCCGAAGCGCTGCAGCTGCATCTCCCGAAGGCGGCTCAGGGTACGGCGGAACGGGAAGGACAGGTAGCCCTCGGTGTAGAGCGCCTCCAAGGCCACTTCGGCCTCCAGATAGAGTGGTACCCGGCGGTCGTAGCACTCGTCCACCAGGGCGATGAAGCGCCGCACGCCATCGTCGTGAGCGGACAGCGCTGGCAGCTGGCGATCGCCGGCTACCACCCGTTCGACGCCATCCTCGGTGCCGCGTGCGATGCGCGCCTCGCGCTGGCGGCCGCTCATGCTGGGCACTGCGTCCAGCAGGATGGCTGGGAAGCGGTCGCATAGGGCGATGAAGTCGAAGGCGGAGAAGGGCTGCTCGCAGAGGTCGGCATAGTTGCACCAGACCGCCGCTTCGCCATGGCGCACCACGGACAGGCTGCGGTGCTCCAGCTGGATGGGAGTGCTGGCAGTCGGCATGCTCCGGGTGAGCTGTGCAAAGACTTCGCCCAGGGCGCTTGCCTGGTCGGGGTTGGCGATCCAGTAGCGCTGCTGGCGCGCGCCGGGATGCAGGCGATGATCCTGGCCGCCATCCACGGAAGCGACCTGCATATACCGCTCCATGGCGGCAATGGCCCGCAGGAAGCGCTGGCGGTTGAAGCCGTCGGTGTACAGCTGCGACGGCGGCTGGTTGGAGGTGGCGACCACCACTACGCCCTGTTCGAACACCGCCTGAAGCAGGGGGCCCAGCAGCATGGCATCACCGATGTCGCTGACGAACAGCTCGTCGAAGCACAGCACGCGCACTTCCGTACCCAGTTCGCCGGCCAGCCGCCGCAGAGGGTCGACCGAACCGGTCAGCTGGAACAGCCGCCGGTGCACCCAACGCATGAAGTGATGGAAGTGCTGTCGCCGGGCGGGTACGCGCAGGCTGCGATGGAAGCTGTCCATCAGCCAGGTCTTGCCGCGCCCGACCGGTCCCCAGAGGTAGACGCCGGTCAGCGGCTGGCTGCGGTCTATCTGGTGCAGGGCCTGATGGCAGTCTTCCAGCAGCAGTGCCGCCTGGCGCTGCGCCTCGTCCGCCTGGAAACCGTCCCGCTCGATGGCCTGCTGGTAGGCTGTGAGGGGGGAGGGAGTTTCGGAGTGAGAGATATCGATGGCGGGGACTCCAGCGGCTCGAGGCATGGCGAATGCGTGGCGAAAACCAGCACGATGGCCTGGTCTTAGGCAAGCGAAGAGGGGGAAAAGGGACTCGGGAGCATCCTTGCTCGAGTGGGGGCGTTCCTGCCAATGGTCCGGCGAAGTTTTGCAGGCTGCCAGGCGGGCCTTATGCTGCCACAGGGTCCATGACGAGGGGCCGGCCGGCACGTTCGAGGAAGTCGAGAGAGGCCCGCTTGGCCTTCTCCACCGCCTGGCGGTGCCGGTCTCCGGCGTTCAGGCTCTGCCGCAGGGTACGGCTGAACTCGGACTGCAGGTCGCCCAGCAGCCGACGCTGCTCGTCGGTCAGAATGGGGGGCCGGCCGCTGGCGAAGCCCATCACCGAGTCGATCGCTCTGGCAGCATCGAGATGGAAGTTCCGCTCTGGAGCCCCGCAGATGCAGCTCTCGGCACGCTGTGCGAGCAGCTTCACCTTCTCGCACAGTTCCCGGTACAGCGGAATGAATTGCAGATCGGCAACAACAGTGCGCTCCAAGACATCTATGGCGTCCCTGTTGTTCAGCGGTTCTGCCGTAGGATGCCAGTCCACGCTGGACGCCCCTCTGGCCGAAATGACTTCCCAATTGTTCATACTGCAGCCTCCTCTTCAAGGGCTGACCTGCCTGCCGAGCCGGGTCCTGAACCGGCGGGCGGGGTTTGCCCAGATCGCTGACGTTCCGGCGAATCGGCGCCGGGGGCGTTCTTCTTGAACCTTTCATGGGGACTGCTGCGGCCGTTCGCCGCAGTCCACATGGCGAATGGATAACCGATTGTTAGGGACATAATCAACTGTCATGTTGCAGGGTGCCACTCGCGAAAGGTTGTAGATCCGGCTGCTCGTGAAGCGGCCGGCGGGGTTGGCCAAAGTCTTGGCGGACAGGCTGGAGGTATTTGGTCCCGGGAAGTAGTGGTCTATGGTGCAAACCTCTCCGGAGGAGGATCCATGGCTCATGTTCTTCACCAGCGTGCCACGATCACGCACGCCCTCCGAGCTGAACTACAGCAATCGCCGGATTCGATCGCGCCGCCGAGCAAGCGCTACAACCTCAACTCCAAGACGGTGCGCAAGTAGCGCAACCGCGACACGGTCGAGGACGCGCCGTGGGGCCGAGCGCTCCTCCCCGGCGCTGCTACAGCTGGCCGTGAGCAGAAGCCCTTCAAGCACTATCCGCTGGGCTATCTGCACATCGATATCACCGAGGCCTGTACGGCTCAGGGCAAGGCGTATCTCTTCGTCGCCATCGACCGGACCTCGAAATTCGTCCATGCACAGTTGTATGAGCAGATGACGCGGACACTGAAGGGGTATATGCCGATTGGATTTACTAAGCCTATCGAAAGTATTGTCATATTGAGAGACAATACCTCCATGAAATGCAAACGAAACTCCGATGGTCGGGCAATCGACCACCACGCCCTCCAGG
>NZ_BAAGYK010000127.1:0-526 GCF_054779355.1 Azotobacter armeniacus | reverse complement strand
GCAGGCGCTCAAGGATATGCCCGCAGCAGGCACAGCGTTTCGAGCTGGGGTACCAGCGGTCGATCTGGACGATCTGCCGACCGGCCCATTCGCCCTTGTATTCCAGCTGGCGAACGAATTCACCCCAGCCTGCATCGGCAATGGCTTTGCTCAGTTTCGGATGGCGGATCATGTTCTTCACGGCAAGGGTTTCGGCGCAGACCACTTGGTTCTCGTTAATCAGTCTGCGGGACAGCTTGTGCAAGCCGTCCGCTCGGCAATCGGAAATTTTCGCGTGAATACGGGCCACTTTCCGTCGAGCCTTGGCGCGGTTCTTCGAGCCGAGCTGCTTCTTGCTCAGCCGGCGTTGGGCCAGGGCCAGACGGGAGGCGTATTTCGCGGTGTGGCGGGGATTGCCGAATCGTTCACCCTCGCTGGTGACGAACAGGTCTTTCAGCCCCAGGTCGATGCCGAGCGTTTTCGGCACAACCGGAAGGGTTTCGGCCTCGAACTCGCACAGGCAGGACACGAAGTACCGGCCTGCGGA
>NZ_BAAGYK010000126.1:0-791 GCF_054779355.1 Azotobacter armeniacus | reverse complement strand
TGTTTTTTAGTGGAGCTGAACTTTCTCGGCATCCTGTCCCTGTCCGGCCAAGGCTGCCCCCGTTTCAGGACTCGCTTGGCGGGCGCTCAGTGTGGGCTTTCAGGCACGCTACCGCCCCAGGATTTGACGTCTGATCCTGAGGACAGGTGAAACCCTGGTTTTCGTGCAGGCGAAAGCCTCCGGAGATTCCGGGTGTGGAAGCTGTACTCAAGTGCTGCAAGGAAAGAAGGAGGGAGATTGAGCGTTGTGGCTGGAGTCTTGGCTCGCTGGGCCTGTTCACAGGCTCTACTTCGAACTGCGCGTTTCCTTCGCTCTTTCTTGAAGCTCCTGATGATACGTGTCGGTTTTTAGAGGTATGCCCCAATTCTTGGGCGTAACCCTTGACAACCAAGCCTGAGTATAAGGATTTGGCGCGCCATTGGAAGTGGTGTGCCATTAAAAAAGCTCGGCAATGTGAGAGGCGATTGCAGGAGCTGAAGACAGCGCGGTTGCTGGGTTGAGGCGGGTGCATCGCATCATAATGCCATTGCTTTGGTCATGGCTTCGATCGGACATTTCCTGTCGAAGCGTTTGCGCGGCCGGATGTTCAGTCGTAGGCAATCGCATCCAACTGTTCCTGGGCGTGGATCGACAAGGTCCTGTCCTTGTTGAATGACGTGGAATTCGGACATTGCTGGAAGAGAGGGGTGTTTTTTAGTGGAGCTGAACTTTCTCGGCATCCTGTCCCTGTCCGGCCAAGGCTGCCCCCGTTTCAGGACTCGCTTGGCGGGCGCTCAGTGTGGGCTTTCAGG
>NZ_BAAGYK010000125.1:0-1192 GCF_054779355.1 Azotobacter armeniacus | reverse complement strand
TGGCTAAGGAAAAATTCGAACGTAACAAACCGCACGTCAACGTTGGCACCATTGGTCACGTGGACCATGGCAAGACCACTCTGACTGCCGCGCTGACCAAGGTCTGCTCCGAGACTTGGGGTGGTTCTGCTCGCGCCTTCGACCAGATCGACAACGCTCCGGAAGAAAAAGCTCGCGGTATCACCATCAACACCTCCCATGTTGAGTACGATTCCCCCATTCGTCACTATGCACACGTTGACTGCCCCGGTCACGCCGATTACGTGAAGAACATGATCACCGGTGCGGCCCAGATGGATGGCGCGATCCTGGTCTGCTCGGCTGCCGACGGCCCCATGCCGCAGACGCGCGAGCACATCCTGCTGTCCCGTCAGGTGGGTGTTCCCTACATCGTCGTGTTCCTGAACAAGGCCGATATGGTCGATGACGCCGAGCTCCTGGAACTGGTCGAGATGGAGGTGCGTGATCTGCTGTCCACCTACGACTTCCCGGGTGACGATACCCCGATCATCACTGGCTCTGCTCTGATGGCGCTGGAAGGCAAGGACGACAATGGCATCGGTGTTTCCGCCGTGCGCAAGCTGGTGGAAACCCTGGATTCCTACATTCCGGAGCCGGTGCGTGCCGTTGATCAGCCTTTCCTGATGCCGATCGAGGACGTGTTCTCGATCTCCGGTCGCGGTACCGTGGTGACTGGTCGCGTCGAGCGCGGCATCGTCAAGGTGGGCGAGGAAGTGGAAATCGTCGGTATCCGCCCGACCACCAAGACCACCTGTACCGGCGTGGAAATGTTCCGCAAGCTGCTCGATGAAGGTCGTGCAGGCGAGAACATCGGTGCCCTGCTGCGTGGCACCAAGCGTGAGGACGTGGAACGCGGCCAGGTTCTGGCTAAGCCGGGTACCATCAAGCCGCACACCAAGTTCGAGGCCGAAGTGTACGTGCTGTCCAAGGAAGAGGGTGGTCGTCACACGCCCTTCTTCAAAGGCTACCGTCCGCAGTTCTATTTCCGTACCACCGACGTGACCGGTAACGTCGAGCTGCCGGAAGGCGTTGAGATGGTGATGCCGGGTGACAACATCAAGATGGTCGTCACCCTGATCGCTCCGATCGCCATGGAAGACGGTCTGCGCTTCGCCATTCGCGAAGGCGGTCGTACCGTTGGCGCCGGCGTGGTTGCCAAAGTCATCGAGTA
>NZ_BAAGYK010000124.1:0-1329 GCF_054779355.1 Azotobacter armeniacus | reverse complement strand
GCGCCGTGCAGGCGCCTTTCTCGTTGGGGGCGCTCAGAACTTGTAGCCCAGGGCGACCATGTAAACCCAGGGGTTGACGTCCACGTCGACGGTGACCTTGCTGTCGTTCAGGTAGGTGGTAGCCTTGGTCTCGATGTCGATGTAGCGCACCTGGGCGTTGAGCATGAGGGTGTCGGTCAGCATGTAATCCACACCGATCTGCGCGGCCAGGCCGACGGAGTTCTGCATGTCCAGACCGCTGAAGCCCTTGCCCTCGGCTGCCTTGCCCAGCTTGGTTTCGAAGATGTAGGTGTAGTTGACGCCTACCCCGACGTAGGGCTGGATGGTGGCGCTGGGGGACAGCGGGTAGTAGACCAGGCTGACGGTCGGTGGCAACTGCTTGAAGTCGCCCAGGCGGCCATCCAGGTTGCCGGGGAGGCCCTTGCCCTTCACCTCGTGGGTGAAGGGGGTGGCGGCCAGGTATTCGATGCCGACATGGTCGGTCAGCATGTAGAGGTAGTTCAGGCCGAGTTGGGTATCACTGTCGAGCGTGGCCTTGGTACCGGACAGCTTGCCGGCGCCGGCGAGGCGGATGTCTTCGCTGTCTTCGCGGGGGTCGACGGTGACCGCACCGGCCCGCAGGATGATATCGCCGCGCTCGTGCGCAGAGGCGTAGGGGGCTGCCAGAGCCATGGTGACCAGGGAAAGGGCGAACAGTGAGTTGCGCATGGTCTTGCTCCTAAAGGCCCGCAGAGTTGTCGGCCTTTAATAAGTTTGGTTCTTGGGGCTCATATTAGGCTGCTCGCGCCGGACTGTTTTGATTCAACTCAATAAATAATGGCCACTATATTCATGCTAATTGTCTAGGTATTGGGCGAGTTGTTCGGGGTGCTTGATTTATGTCAAGAGGGTCTGGTCTTGACCGACCAAATGCTTTTGCTGTTTGTTGTTCATTGATCTGGGTCAATACGGTTTTGAGGGCGCGCCATTGTGCCCTGCCAATAATGTGCCCTGCCAATAAGTTGAGGAAAACTTTCGGCTGTATTCATCGGAAGGTTTCTTGGAATTGAGCAGTTCTTTGATCTGCATCAATACGGGTGCCGGGAGTGGGGTGGCTGGTCGCCATAAGGCTCAGGGGCGGCAGATTCATCCGGGCGCTTGGAACAAGCTTGGAGACCACCGCGCGGCGTCTGCCGCCATGCAGGTGGGGCCCGTTGCTGGTCGGGAGCGACTGAAAAATGAAAAAGCGCCGTGCAGGCGCCTTTCTCGTTGGGGGCGCTCAGAACTTGTAGCCCAGGGCGACCATGTAAACCCAGGGGTTGACGTCCACGTCGACGGTGACCTTGCTGT
>NZ_BAAGYK010000123.1:0-39158 GCF_054779355.1 Azotobacter armeniacus | reverse complement strand
CCAGGGTTGTCTCGATCGATGCAGTTGTCATCCGGTCTCTCCCAGGCAAGGGAATACATCAAGCAAGGCAGATGAAGGCTAAATATGCAACTGTAGTGCTAGGGTCTGTTGACACTACTCTCCGCGAGCCGCGTTGCCGCGACAAATGGCGCCAAGCGAGGCGCGGGACGCAGGGAATGGCATTCCCTTGCCAAGTCCCGCAACGACGCATGGCACCATTTGCCGCGCAACCCGCAGGGACGGGCCTGTTTTGGCGCGGTGCGTCGTTGCTCGTCGTTCGTTTGGAATGACCAAACTTCTCTCCTCGCGCCTAACCCCCCGCCAAAACAGGCTCCGTCGCGGCCGCGTGGAGTAGTATCAACAGTCCCTAACCCCCAGGACCACCCATGACCCGCCTCCAGAAGACCGTTCTCATCCTCGTCGCCCTGATTGCCATCGTGCTCGGCCTGACCTTTTCCAAGGTCCTGAACGGCTCGCGCCAGGCCGACCCGGCGCAGCTTCTGGAGGCGGGTATCGTCCTGCTGCCGCAGGCCCGCAGCCTGCCGCCCGTCACCCTGACCGACCAGGACGGCCAGGCGGTCGCGCTGCCGTCGCTCGCCGGCAAGTGGACCCTGATGTTCTTCGGCTACACCTTCTGCCCGGACATCTGTCCAACCACCCTCGCCCAACTGCGCCAGCTCGAAGGCCGGCTGCCGCCGGCGACCCGCGAGCGCCTGCAGGTGGTGATGGTCAGCGTCGATCCGGGGCGCGACACCCCGGCGCAGCTCAAGCAATATCTGGCCTTCTTCGACCCGGACTACCGCGGCCTGACCGGCGAGCTGGAGAGCATCCAGCAGTTGGCCGGCACCCTCGGCATCCCCTTCATCCCCGGCGACCCCAGCCGGGAGAACTACACCGTGGACCACAGCGGCAACCTTGCCCTGCTCGGCCCGGACGGCACCCAGCGCGGCTTCGTCCGCGCCCCGCTGAACGTCAGCAAACTGGCCGAGCGCCTGCCGCAGCTGGTCGAGGCGCAGCCCTGACGGGCGCCCTCTGGGAGGAGCGCGAAGTGCTGTCTGTGGCCAACCTGACCTGCCAGGACGGCCTCGACTTCTTCGCCGTTGCCGAACGGGTGGGTATTCGGACGGAAACCCGGCGCTAGATGCCAACCGGGCGCTGGACGACCTGTGCCACAGGCGTTTCCAGGGCGCGGCGGTACTGGTGTCCTGAGGACGGCGGCGGGAGGGACAGCGAACGCATGCTACCTGTACAGGAGGCGGGCCACGGTGGAAAACCGCTGCGCGGGTTTTCCACCCTGCCCGAAAGGTCGGGTTCCGTAGGGTGGATTACGCCGCCGTGCGGCTAATCCAGCAACGGCAGCACAGCTGCCGCCAACGCGGCCAAGCCCGCGCTAGGGCTTGCCGGTCGTGCCGCCCTGGCGCGGCAGGTTCAGCGACGGGGCCCTGGGCATCAGCGCGCGGGCGTTGCCCAGGGCGGTGGCGGCGTCGCTCATGTCGCCGCGCTCCAGAGCCTGCTCGCCGCGCTTCAGCCAGGCCTCGGACAGGCGACGCTGGTAGCCCTCCAGCACGAGACCGGGCTGCTCGCTCTGCAGGCGTTTGAAGCTGGCGGTGGCGGCGGGCAGGTCGCCTTCGCTCAGTTGCCGCTCCAGCTCCTGGCTGAGGCTCGGCGGAGGCGGCGGTGGTGCGATGTCTGCAGGCTCCGGCGATCCACCACGCTGGCAGGCGGCAAGCAGAAGCGGCAGCAACAGCGGGATAAGGTAGCGAAGGAGCGACGCGGGCATGACAGGATTCTCTATCCATTTTCTTCTGCCCACTCTACACCTGCCGCCGGCACATCAGGAAGCAGACCCCGGCGCACCGGCCAAGTTCAGCCGGCGCGCCGCGGCAAGGCGAGGCTGGCGAGGAACAGCGCGGCCGCCGCAACCACGATGGACGGTCCGGCCGGGGTGTCCTGGAACCACGATAGCGACAACCCGGCGCAGACCGCGACCATCCCCAAAAGGCTGGCGCCGGCGGCCATCTGCTCGGGGGTGCGAGCATGGCGCTGGGCGGCGGCCGCAGGGATGATCAACAACGAGGTGATCAGCAGCACGCCGACGATCTTCATCGCCACCGAGATCACCAGGGCGATCAGCAGCATCAGCGCCAGGCGGATGCCGGCCACCGGCAGCCCTTCCACCTGCGCCAGCTCCTCGTGCACGGTGATCGCCAAGAGCGGCCGCCACAGCGGGACGAGCAGCAGCAGGACCAGCGCGCTGCCGCCGAGAATCCACCCCAGCTCGGCCAGGCCGACCGCCAGCAGGTCGCCGAACAGGTAGCCCATCAGATCGATGCGCACATCTCGCATGAAGCTCAACACGACCAGGCCGAGAGATAGGGTGCTTGGCGCGAGGATGCCCAGCAGGGTGTCCGAGGCCAGCGCCAGGCGCTGCTGCAGGGCCACCAGCAGCACGGCGAGCAGCAGGCAGCCGGCGATCACCGCCAGGGTCGGGCTGACCTCGAGCAGCAGGCCGACAGCCACGCCGAGCAGCGCGGCATGGGACAGGGTATCGCCGAAGTAGGCCATGCGCCGCCATACCACGAAGGAGCCCAGCGGCCCGGCGACCAGCGCCAGGGCCAGCCCGGCGAGCAGGGCGTTGAGCAGGAAATCAGCCATGGTTGCAGTCGGGGCCGTGTACGTGGGGTTTGTGCAGCACCACGCCGCCGTGCAGGTCGTGGGCGTGGTCGTGATGGTGCTGGTAGAGCGCCAGACTGCGTGCGGCCTGGCCGAACAGCGCGACGAAGGCCGGGTCGCCGCTGACCTGTTCGGGGCGCCCGGAACAGCAGATGTGATGGTTCAGGCAGACCACCTGGTCGGTGGTGCTCATTACCACGTTGAGGTCGTGGGAGACCATCAGCACACCGCAGCCGTGACGCTCGCGCAGCCGGGTGATCAGCCGGTACAGCTCGGCCTGGCCGGCCACGTCGACGCCCTGTACCGGCTCGTCGAGCACCAGCAGCTCGGGCCGGCGCAGCAGCGCCCGGGCCAGCAGCACGCGCTGCAACTCGCCGCCGGAGATGTTCTGCAGCGGACTGTCGATGACCTGCGTCGCGCCCACCTCGGCGAGCGCGGCGGCGCCGGCGGCGCGATCGACGCCGGGCACCAGGCGCAGGAAGCGCAGCACCGTCAGCGGCAGGCTGGGATTGACCTGCAGCTTCTGCGGCATGTAGCCGATGCGCAGCTGCGGCCGGCGCCAGACCGTGCCGGCGTCGGGGCTCAGCAGGCCGAGCACGACGCGCACCAGGGTGGTCTTGCCGGCGCCGTTGGGGCCGATCAGGGTGACGATCTCGCCGGGCTGCACGCAGAGGTGCACGTCCTGCAGCATCTCCCGACCGGCGAAGACGACGCGCACGCCGTCGAGGCGGATCAGGCTGTCGCTCATTGCGCCGCCTGGCAGCGGGCGCAGAGGCCGACCACTTCCACGGTCTGTCCCTCGACCCGGAAACCCAGGCTCCTGGCGCTGTCGAGAATGCTGTCGCTGATCGCCGAGCGCTCCAACTCGACAGCTGCGTGGCACTGCCGGCAGATGAAGAACTGGCCCTGGTGGGCGTGATCCGGATGGTCGCAGCCGACGAAGGCGTTGAGCGAAGCGATGCGGTGCACCAGGCCATGCGCGAGGAGGAAGTCGAGCGCCCGGTAGACGGTAGGCGGCGCCGCCCGGCGGCCGTCCTGCTCGCTCAGCACGGCGAGGATGTCGTAGGCGCCGAGCGGCTTGTGGCTCTGCCAGACCAGCTCCAGCACGCGCCGGCGCAGGGCGGTCAGGCGCAGGCCCTGGCGGGTGCAGAGCGTCTCGGCCTCGGCCAGCGCCTGGCTGATGCAGTGACTGTGGTCGTGGGGCTGACAGGCCAGGGGCGGGATGGTCATGGGCGACGTCCGGTCATGGGGACGTTATTCTATTACACTTTCGATCCTGGGGTATGCCCGCCATGTTCCGTCCACTCGCTGCCCTGCTGCTCGCCGGCTGCATGGCTTCGGCAGAGGCCGAAGTGCGCCTGCTGACCAGCCTGAAACCCCTGCAGCTGATCGCCGCAGCCGTGCAGGATGGCACCGGCACCCCCGATGTACTGCTGCCGCCCGGCGCCTCGCCGCACCACTACGCGCTGCGCCCCTCCGACGTGCGCGCGCTGCGCGAGGCGACACTGTTCTACTGGATCGGTCCGGATCTGGAGGCCTTCCTGCCCAGGGTGCTGAGCGGTCGCAGCCGGCCGAGCCTGGCACTGCAGGAGCTGCCCGGCCTGCACCTGCGCCACTTCGCCAACGGGGACGAGCACGACCACGCCCACCGCCCCGGCACGCTGGACGCCCACCTCTGGCTGCTGCCGGCCAACGGCCGGCTGATCGCCACGCGGATGGCCGCCGACCTGGCGGCTGCCGACCCGGCCAACGCTGCGCGCTACCAGGCCAACCTGGCGGTCTTCGAAGAGCGCCTGGACAGCCTCGACCGGCGTCTGAAGGCGCGTCTGGCAAAGCTCGCCGGCAAGCCCTACTTCGTCTTCCATGAGGCCTACGACTACTTCGAAGCGGCCTACGGCCTCGACCATGCCGGGGTCTTCAGCATCTCCCCGGACGTGCAGCCCGGCGCCCGCCAGGTCGCCCGCATGCGCCAGCGCCTGCAGGAAGCCGGTCCGTCCTGCGTGTTCAGCGAACCCCCGCTGCAGCCGCGCCTGGCGCAGACCCTGAGCGCCGGCCTGCCAGTGCGCCTGGCCGAACTCGATCCGCTGGGCAGTGCCGTCCCGGTCGGGCCGCAAGGCTACGAGCAGCTGCTGGAGCGCCTGGGCGAGGGGCTGGCGGGCTGCCTGGAGGCGCTGTAGGAATTCCCGCGCCCGCTCTGATGGCCGGCTGTCGCACCGCCAACCGGGGAGCCCAGGCCCCCTTGGCCGCGAGGCCGCCGAAGACAGGAGCTACGGTGCCGCGGGCGGAAAACCCTTCGCGACTTTCCACCCGACGCCAATCCCGCCCAAATCAAAAGGTTAAAAGTTGTTTGCGGAGAGCGATTCACTGCACCGGAACCGCAGGAACCGTCTACAGTCCCACCACAAAATGGCAGGCCGGCGCCGCCGGTGACCAGGAGGGAACATGCAGCGCTACAAGATCGTTCATCGCACCCATTATGGCTTTCCCGATCCTGTCGAGCTGGGGCCGCACTCCCTGCTGCTGCGCCCGCGCGAGGGCCATGAGCTGCGCATCGAATCGTCGAACCTGAACATCACGCCTCTTCCGGCCAGCCTGAGCTGGTACCGCGACGCGCAGGACAACTCCGTGGCGATAGCGACCTTCAAGGAGCCCACCAACAAGCTGACGATCGAAAGCGAAGTCATAATCCAGCAGTACAACGAGGCGCCCCTGGACTTCATGGTGGCCGACTATGCGGTGAACTATCCGTTTGTCTACAAACCCGAAGACCGGGTCGTGTTATCTCCCTACATGAATTCCGCCGGGCATGCGGGCAGCGATCAGCTTACCGAATGGCTCGGCAAGCTCTGGCAGCCGGGCGAGCTGATCCAGACCTACGCTCTGCTGCAGCGGATCAACGAGCACATCCCCAAGACGCTGACCTACCAGATGCGCGAAGAGCCCGGCGTGCAAAGCGCGGGGGAAACGCTCTCGCTCGGCTCAGGCTCCTGCCGCGACTTCGCCAACCTGTTCATGGAGGCGGCCCGGCTCCTCGGGCTGCCGGCCCGTTTCGTCAGTGGCTATCTGCATGTCGAGCCGGCGGGACTCCAGGGCGGCTCGACCCATGCCTGGGCCGAGGTCTACCTGCCGGGCGCCGGCTGGAAGGGATTCGATCCCACCCACGGGGAAGTGGTGGGAACCAACTATATTGCCGTGGCCGTGGCGCACCTTCCCGAATCGGTGCCACCGGTTGCCGGCTCGTTCGTCGGGCCGCTGGGGGCGGGCAGGCTCGAAGTGGGTGTCTGGGTGACGCGGGAGCAACTCCCCGAAGAAGCCGAGCAGTCCCAGCCCAGGAATGCATCAAACGCAACAAAGGCCAACTGAAAGAGCCCGCCGCCCGCAAGAGAGGCCTGGGAAGCATGGCGAAACACGGCGAACCCCTATCGCAGAGGCTGGGCAGCATTCCCCTGCAGGCCGCTTCCGAGGACATCTGGGCGCAGAAGTACCGACTGGTCGAGCCCGACGGCCGGCCGGTCGACGCCGACATCGACGCCACCTGGCAGCGGATCGCCCGCGCCCTCGCCGAGATCGAGTCGGAGGACAGGCGCGAGCACTGGTACGAACGCTTCCTCTGGGCGCTGCGCAACGGCGCGATTCCCGCCGGACGGATCGTCGCCAACGCTGGCGCACAGGCCTGGAAGCCGGCCACCTCGACGATCAACTGCACCGTCTCCGGGACCCTGCGCGATTCCATGGACGACATCCTCGGCAAGGTCCATGAGGCCGGGCTGACCCTCAAGGCCGGTTGCGGCATCGGCTACGAGTTCTCCACCCTGCGCCCGCACGGTGCCTTCGTCTCCGGTGCCGGCGCGCGCACCAGCGGGCCGCTGTCGTTCATGGATATCTTCGACAAGATGTGCTTCACGGTGAGCTCTGCCGGAGGCCGGCGCGGCGCGCAAATGGCCACCTTCGACGTGGCCCACCCCGACGTGCGCGAGTTCATCCGCGCCAAGCGCGAGGACGGCCGCCTGCGCCAGTTCAACCTGAGCCTTTTGATCACCGACGGATTCATGCAGGCGGTTGAGGCCGACGCAGAGTGGCCGCTGGTGTTCCCGGTGCATCCCCGGGAGGCGGCCGGGCTGGACTTCGACGACCCACAGCAGGTGCTCTGGCGCGACTGGCCGCTGCACGAGGACTACCCCGTGCGCGACGATGGCAAGGTGGCCTGCAAGGTCTACGGCAAGGTCCGCGCCCGCCACCTGTGGGACATGCTGATGGTCTCCACCTACGACTTTGCCGAGCCGGGTTTCATCCTCATCGACCGGGTCAACCAGTTGAACAACAACTGGTGGTGCGAGGAGATCCGGGCGACCAACCCGTGCGTGACCGGAGACACGCGGCTGGCGACCCGGTTCGGTCTGGTGCCCATCGCCGAACTGCAACGCAGCGGCGCCGAACTCGAGGTGGCGGTGGATCGTCGCTGCCTGGCCGAAAACACCCGCGGCGTCACCAGCCGACCGGCCAAACCGGCTTTCTTGAGCGCTTCCCGCGCGCCGGTCTGGCGGGTGGTCACCGCGGACGGCTATGAGATCCGGGCGACCGAATGGCACGACTTCTACAGTGAGCGCGGCAAGCTCAAGCTGCGCGACCTCAAGGTTGGCGACCGGCTGCTGGTGCAGTCCGGCAAGGGCCTGTTCGGACAGGAAGGCAGCGAGGAGCTGGGCATCCTGCTCGGCCTGATCGCTGGCGACGGGCACTTCTCTAATCGCGACAAAGGCCAGCAGGCTGCCATTATCAGCCTGTGGGGCGAGGAACGGGCGCTCGGTGAGCCGGTGGCGGCCTGGGTGAATGCGCTGATCGCCAGTCTCGGCGGCCGTCACCGGCTGTCGGCCGTCGCTGTTCCCCAGCGCAATCAGGTGTTCGTCCGCTCGATCCTGCTGGCGCGCCTGCTGGAGCATTACGGCTTCATCGCCGCCACCCAGCTGCGCGTGCCCGAGGTGGTCTGGCGCGGCAGCGAAGCCTGCGTGCGCGGCTACCTGCAGGCGCTGTTCCAGTGCGACGGCACGGTCAATGTTTCCACGGCCCGGCAGAGCTGCTCGGTGCGTCTGGCCTCCAGTTGCGCGGCGCTGCTCAAGGACGTCCAGCAACTGCTGGCCAACTTCGGCATCTACTGCTGCGTCCGCCAGCGGCGTTCGGCCAGGATCCGCCGGCTGCCGGATGGCACGGGAGGGCAGCGTGACTATGCCTGCCAGGCCGACTTCGAGCTGATCGTCGACGGCGAGTCGCGCGAGCGCTTCATGGCCGAGATCGGCTTTCTGCTGCCGAACAAGACCGCGCGCTACCGGGCCTGGGCGCAAGGCCGGCCCCTGCGCAAGACCCAGCGCTTCACCTCGCCCATCGCCGCCATCGAATACGCCGGCGAGGAGCCGGTCTATGACACCACCCAGCCCGATGGCAACGCCGTGATCTTCAACGGCCTGGTCACCGGGCAGTGCGGCGAGCAGCCGCTGCCGCCCTACGGCTCCTGCCTGCTCGGCTCGGTCAACCTGACCGCCTTCGTCGAGGAGCCGTTCTCCGTCAAGGCGCACTTCGACTGGGAGCGCTTCCGCCAGGTGGTGCGCATCTTCACCCGCCTGCTGGACAACGTGGTGGAGATCAACGGCCTGCCGCTGGAGCCGCAACGCCGCGAGATCCTCGACAAGCGCCGCCACGGCATGGGCTTTCTCGGCCTGGGCTCGGCGCTGACCCTGCTGAAACTGCGCTACGGCAGCCCCGAGGCCTGCGTGTTCACCGAGGAAGTGGCCCGCGAGATGGCGCTGGTCGGCTGGGAGGTGGCGCTGGAGCTGTCCAGGGAGAAGGGCCCGGCGCCGCTGCTGGCGCAGGACTTCGAGGTGACCGCAGCCATGCTGCGCAAGCGCCCGGAAATGGCCACCGACGGCTACAAGGTCGGCGACAAGGTGCCGGGCCGCGTGCTGCACGCGCGCTACTCGCGCTACATGCAGCGCCTAGCCGAGTTCGCCCCCGAGCTGATCGCCGCGCTGGCCGAGCAAGGTGCGCGTTTCACCCACCACAGCTCCATCGCGCCCACCGGCACCATCAGCCTGAGCCTGGCCAACAACGCCTCCAACGGCATCGAGCCGAGCTTCGCCCACCACTACTCGCGCAACCTGATCCGCTCCGGGCGCAAGGCCAAGGAGAAGGTCGAGGTGTTCAGCTACGAGCTGCTGGCCTACCGCGCCCTGGTCAATCCGCAGGCGCAGCCGGGCAGCGACGATCCGGCGCACAGGCTGCCGGACTACTTCGTCAGCGCCGACGACATCGGCCCGACCCAGCACGTGGACATCCAGGCGGCGGCGCAGAAGTGGGTGGACTCGTCGATCTCCAAGACCGCCAACGTGCCCACCGACTACCCCTTCGAGGCGTTCAAGGACATCTACCGCTACGCTTGGCGCCAGGGCCTCAAGGGCTGCACCACCTTCCGCTTCAACCCGGCGGCCTTCCAGGGCGTGCTGGTCCGCGAGGCCGACCTGGAGAAGACGCTGTACCGCTTCGAGCTGGAGGACGGCAGCGTGGTCGAACTCAAGGGCAACGAGCTGGTGGAGTATGACGGCGAGGTGAACACCGCCGCCAACCTGTTCGACGCGCTGAAGGAAGGCTATTACGGCAAGTATTAGGGGCGCGGGACCCGGTGGCTCCGTAGGGTGGGTTAGGCCGCAGGCCGTAACCCACCGACCGGCCGCAAGGCTGGCAATGCGGATGCCTGCCGGCAACGGGTCGCAGGCTCGGCAGGGTGGATGGCCACCCGGTGGAAAACCGCGCAGCGTTTTCCACCACGGCCTGCATCGGGGAGAAAAAGGGGGAACACCCATGACCGTCAAGATCACACAGCGCATCAAGAGCTTCGAGGTGGTCGACGAGCGCCTGCGGCCCACCGAGGCCGAGGCCGCAGGGCAGCCAGCGCCCGTGCAGCTGGACGAGACCCTGGAGCGCCCGGAGATACTGATCGGCGTCACCTACAAGATCAAGTCGCCGCTGTTCGAGCACGCCCTCTACGTGACCATCAACGATATCCTGCTCAACGCCGGCACCCGCTTCGAGCAGCGGCGGCCCTTCGAGATCTTCATCAACTCGAAGAACATGGACCACTTCCAGTGGATCGTCGCCCTCACCCGGATCATGTCCGCGGTACTCCGCAAGGGCGGCGACTGCACCTTTCTCGTCGAGGAACTCAAGGCGGTGTTCGACCCGCGCGGCGGCTACCTGAAGAAGGGCGGGGTGTACATGCCCTCGATCGTCGCCGAGATCGGCGCGGTGCTGGAGCGCCATCTGATCGCCATCGGCCTCCTGCGCGGCCACTCGCCGGACGAAGCCCAGCGCCGCTACCTGGCCGAAAAGCGCGCCGCCTACGAAGCCAGCCAGGGCGCCGCCGCACTTGAACCCGGCGAAGGCTTCCCGCCCGGCGCGCAGCTCTGCGGGCAATGCCATACCCAGGCAGTGGTGCAGTTGGAAGGGTGCACGACCTGCCTGAATTGCGGGCATTCGAAGTGCGGATGAAGCGATCAAGTTAGTAGGGTGGATGACGCTTTGCTCATCCACCGAGAGGAGGACCGCCACTTCGGGGCGCTCGACCAGTTCGTGGGCGGCGCGGAGGAAGGCGGCAGTGGCGGCTGGCGCCTCAATGCCCATCTCGCGGAAGATGCCGCGCAGCAGGTTGATGCGCTGGGTGCGGCTCTTCTTCCAGGTCTCGCGCAGGCCATGCAGTTGCTGCAGTTGTTGCTGCTCGTGACTCTTCACCGGCACCGGATGGATGCCGGCGCAGCGCGCGGCTTCGAGAATGGCATCGCAGTCGTTGCGGTCGGTCTTGTTGCGCCGCCGGCAGGGCTTCACGTAGCGCGCATGCAACAGGGTCACCCGATGCCCCAGCGCTTGGGCGAAACGTCCCCAATAGTGCGCGGTGCCACAGGCCTCCATCAGCCACTCGACCGGCTCGGCCTGCTCCTGTATATATCGGCGAAACGCCTCGCGATTCAGCCGCTTGCGCTGACTCACCTGACCGGCACGGACGCTCACGGCAACCTGGTAAACGGACTTGGCCAAATCCACTGCAATCTGTTTGGGCATCGCTGCAATCCTCCGCACATCACTCACGGCACCGTTGGTGCGGATAAGTGTGGTGCAGGGAGAGTCCATCACAGCACTCAAATCGCTCACTTCGTTCGCCCTGTCATACAAAAAGGAGATTCAATATGAACAAATCAGTACTGTTGTTCGCATGTATGGTGTCTTCCGTATTACTCTCCAACCTTGCCAATGCAAACCCGCTATCCCCTTATTCCGGACAAGAATCACGAGATATAAAGGCACTCAGTTCCGAGGATGTTCAGGACTATCTTTCCGGGAAAGGTTTGGGGCTTGCGAAGGCCGCTGAACTGAATGGCTATCCCGGCCCGTCTCATGTATTAGCCTTGGCTTCCGAACTTGGACTTACCACAGATCAGAAGCAACGCACCGAGACTCTCTTCAGGAGCATGGAGTCCATGGCCATTTCGCTTGGTCGGCCTCTTGTTGAAGAGGAGCGCAAACTAGACAAGATGTTTGCAGAAAAAAAGATTACGCCAGAGTCGCTCGATCGGTCTTTAATACGAATCGGTGAACTTCAAGCACAGGTGCGCAGAGCGCACCTTGAAGCCCATTTAGCTCAAGCCGAGATACTTACTCCGGCACAGCTATCAAAATACATGATGCTTCGTGGGTATACTGACACTCCGGGAACCGAAGACAATGCTGATCATAAACACGGCTAACCCTGCACTCAAGCGGGACTGCGCAAAAGCACGCTCATCACCCCGTCTGTTGACGGTTGTGCCGATCTTTTACTGTGGCGCCGTCGGAGTGAAGTTCCACGGCAGCAGCACCTCGTAGTCCTCGACGTTTTGGGCTAACGGCAGTCGTTCGAGGAGATGGCGCAGCCAGGCGTAGGGTTCCTGCCCGTTGGCCCTGGCGGTTTCCACCAGGCTGTAGAGTTGGGCGCTGGCGGTCGCGCCCTTGGGCGTGTCGCTGAACAACCAATTTTTGCGCCCGATGAGGCCCATTCGACGGCGTTGTTGTCGATCGGAAGAAAGCCGGCTCCATTGCTCCCCAACCCCCTACCAGAGGCCTTCGCACTGGGAATAGTAAAGGCTATTTCCATAAATTGAGCAGCAATTTCTCAGAGCTCCTCCGGAGCTTTAATGGCCAACAAATTAATATTTATTTAAATAGTTGTCTTTGATGAAAAAACCAAAACGCATAGACTAAAAGCAACACACTCTCCAAGCCCATTACCATACGAGGATCTATATATGCGGCAAACAGCCCTGCAAATAGTCCTCCAACAGCTTCAAAACCAAAGCGAATTGAAACATATATTGCCACAATCCGACCCCGTAATTCTTCTGGAGTGCTTGTCTGCAGTAGTATGTTTATACTCACATTGGTAGTCGTAATACAGAACCCCAAAACAACAAGAGCAATCAAGCACATACTTAATGATGGGCTTATGGCAATACCAATCATAGCCAAAGCACATACAAAAGTAATATAAATAATAGAGAAAGCCAGCCTGGATAAATCTTTTTTTAAGGATAAGAAAAGCGTACCGATAAAAGCCCCTCCTCCGGCTGCCCCCCATAACCATCCTAAAGTTCCAGCCCCTCCGACAAATAAATCTTTAGCAAAGATGGGAAGCAATACAGCATAGCTTGACGCAGTCAAGTTTATAGCAGTTACAGTAGCTAAAAGTGTCCGAGTTGGCATATCTTTAAATATATAATACAATCCTTCTTTAAATATCTTGCCGAATGTGCCTTGAGCGAGTTTTGCTGGATGGCTTTTAATGAAAAAAAGCGCAGTTAGTGGCGCAAGAAACGCTAATGAATTTATAGTAAAGCAAGCGGCCTCACCAATTAAGGCAACTAATCCACCAGCTAAATGAGGGCCAATAAAGCGTGAGCCATTCAATAACATAGCGTTAAGCGCAAGAGCGTTAGGAAGATCTTTATTATTTTTAATGAAACTACTAATCAATGACTGGCGCAGCGGTGTGTCTAATGCGTTAAGGATGCCTAAAGCCAAGGACATCAATAAAATCAGCGGCGAATCAATAGCATCAAAAGCAGTAAGAAGCGCAAGTACAATAGACTGCATTGCTAGCAAGAAAAGCACTATCATTAATAGTTTTCGTTTTTCATAACGATCAATCCAAGCACCTGCTAGCGGGCCAATTAATAATTGTGGGATTAATGCAGCAAATGTCGCGCTACCTAGCAAAGCTGCAGAGCCGGTCAAGTGATAAATAAGCCAAGACAATGCTACTTGCTGGATCCACTTACCCAATGTGGAAATGGCCTGCCCAATAAAATAATATCGAAAATCACGATGAGCAAGAGCCCGAATTGGTTCGGGCCAGTTCTTTTTGGATTCACATATCATATAAATTTCTGACCGCCTTCACTGGTCTCCCCCCGGCAGCCAAGGGTGAGTGCGCAATCCAGCTTGAATATTGCCATGGTTGGATGGCGGCTCATGCATAGGACATTTACATTTATGGCATAGTAAGATCAGATGCCATGGGCAAATAATACCCCTATGCCGGGGAGCTGATAAGTCATGTATTTTTGAAGAGCTCCCCGGCTGCCCATGATTCAGAAATGATACTTAACGAGTAGACTGGTGGCGTTTTGGTTGGTATCAAAGTGCGACGTATCTTTTATACCATACTTATTTGACCAGTAATTGTATTCAATACCGACATACAGCCGCTTTTCCCCAAAGTTCATTAACTTGCCCAGGTCATATTTTATCTGCGGATTGAAATGGAGATTGGAATGATAGTTTCGACTCGGATCGCTACTGTCGCTCCTGTTGTTTATGGTCCAATCCATGAAGCCGTCGAAGAGAATATCCGAACGGCCCACGGGAAAGGTGATCGACCATACCGGATTGAGCATCCAGGAACCGGATGCATGTCGACTGCCTTCCGGCTTGATGTAGAGGACATTCAGCTGGACAAAATTGAAGCCCGGGATATCAAAGTCGAAGCCTGGGCCGAACCGGAGCGCTTCCACATCCCCCGAGCCGTATTGGTAGGAGACGGCCAGAAGTACATCCTTGACAGGCCCGAACGACATATCCTTGCCAGTCAACTTGCCGAGGCTGAAACGAGGCGTGATCTCGCCATAATACTGATGGTTACCATTTGCGGTCGAGCCGCCGTTGAACCAGTAGTTATCCCAGAAAGCCCAAAGGTCCCCCCAGTTCCAAAGGCTGAAGTGCTCGAAGGTTAAGTTCTGTTGGTGATGCGTAGTGACTTCATAATCCTTGCCCCATAAATAACTTACACTGTTGTCCTGCCAGAGCAGTGGCGATCCTCCTTCCTTCCTCTGAGTTTCCTCCTGCACCTCCGGCGGTGGGGGATTGTAGCGGGCCTCAAGGAGGCTCTCTTCCGAGATTGCAGTTGAGCTAAAAATCAGAGCGCCGGCCAACATCGAGAATACAAAAGTTTTTTTCATAACTGCCTGATAATTAATTGTTGTTATAAGGGGAGTATATGTGCAAGAAATGAAAGCAAGTATTTTTTAAGTGCTCGAAGAGTTTAATCCGATATGTGTCCCCTGCATTGTCCGTGCAAGCCTCTGAAATACAGGGGTTGGCCTGGTTCGGAACAGCAGAAAATCCGGGAAAATTTCGTTCGAGTACTTAGCACTCACGCTGACGGTGTCAGGCGGTTGCCAGTTGCCCGATATCTGTTCAGTGGGCAGCAGAATTTCCTTGAACTGCGAGCCTGGCACCGATTGCAGCTTGACCAAGTCGACCGTCGACTAAGTATTGGCGATGCCATTGGCACCAAAGAACAAGCTTTCACCCTAGATCTGGACAAATTACCTGACAGGCGCGTCGAGCCAATATCCGTGGCGCCGTACAAGAATGCATCGAGCAGTTCGCCCTTGCGTCCGTGCAGTTTCTCTGTGTTATCGGTATTGACCGATGAGCACAGGGCGATGGCAGCACCAATGGAGCTGATGGTGGGGGAGGAGCATCCCAGGCTTACCTGATGGATATGTTGCATCTTCATGGAAACTGGAAACCTCTTCTGCTTTTTTATTGTTGTTACAGCTAGCTATCCATTCGTGCGACGGCACGAGTAGTCGGGTTGTTGGGGTATGGTCCGCTCCTCAGCTGATGAGTTAGGAGCGTGTTAAGTGACTTTCGTCGCGCACTATGAAGGCCAGGCCTGCCTTGGCGATCTGCACGTCGAACTCGGACTTCACACCGCTTACGGCAATGCCGCCAACGACTTGGCCTTCAAACAGGACAGGTAGGCCGCCCCCCATCGGAATTACTCCTGCAAGAGACGCAGCACCTGCATGTCCGGCTGCCATCATCTCGGCAAAGAAACTCGTGGGACGGTGGGTAAGAGCTGAGCAGCGCGCCTTGTCGATAGCGATCTGGGCTGAGGACTTGGAGGCTCCGGGCAGGCGTCTGAACGCGAGTAGGTGCCCACCATCATCAACGACTGCGATGGAGACCGCCCAACCATTGCGGATGGCTTCTTCTTCCGCAGCAGCCAGCATGCCATCTAGTTCTTTGAGTTCGAGAATGGGTTTCAACTGCATATCAGTGTACCTCAGCAAGTAAGACATTATGGTGTTGCTTTAAATGTATGCGCAAGTGTATTTATAGTGCATTTTATCATTTTTGTGCATAAATATGATTTTAAGTCAAAGAAAGTTTCTTGTGGCCACCGCATGAGCCGCTTTCGCCCGCAAGACCGCAAGACCGCAAGACCGCCTACCTGCTTCCGCCATCGATGGACGACTGGCTGCCTGAAAGCCACCCGGCCAGCTTCATTCTCGAAGCGATGGAAAGACTTGGCTTGGGCGCGCTCACCCGGGCCTATGCTGGACACGGCAGCGCCGCCCATCACCCCGAGGTCCTGCTCGGGCCTGCTTGTCGTTTTCAGAAGGTGACTGCATGAAATGTCAGGAGTCAGCTGCACGGTCATCCTTGGTGCCGGATTGGGTGGCTTTCAAAGCAGCGTATAGGACTGTCTTCCCAATCTTGAGGCGTGCGGCGGCCTCTCGGACATTCAGTCCCTTCGCCATCGTTTTCCGGACACGGAGGCGGTTTGGTGCAGAGGCCTAATGACCGGTATCGTTCAGAAGTCCCCTGCACACATTGCGGCCAACCCAATGAATTGGTGCAGTCGCCTTCTGAAAATGACAAACGGTCCGCGCCGCCGCCTTTCTCAGCAGCGCCTTGAGCTTGGAGATGTCATCTCGATCGGATTGAGGTCGAGGCTGTAGGGCAAGGTAGCGCAGCGTGGCGCCCGCCCCTTCGATGGCCTGGCGCACGCCCGCGACCTTGCGGGAGCCCAGGTTGTCCATCAACACGATGCTGCCGACAGAGTCGGGCTGGAGACGAGCACTTGCTCGACGTAGGCCCGGAAGGCCGGGCCGTTCGTCGCGCCGTCGAGCACCAGCGGCGCTGGCCAGGCCATCCACATGCCTGAGCCATTCTGGTCTCCTTGTCCGGGCAGAGAGGACAACCGAAACGGCAAGGAAGAGCACCCCTGTATTGAACGAGCGTTTTCAAAAAATATTCAAGGTGATACTTACAGACTATTTTCCAGTTCCGGAACAGCCTCGAACAGATCCGCCACCAGGCCATAGTCGGCCACTTGGAAGATCGGCGCTTCCTCGTCCTTGTTGATGGCAACGATGACTTTCGAATCCTTCATGCCGGCCAGGTGCTGGATGGCCCCGCTGATGCCCACTGCGATGTACAGCTCAGGGGCGACAATTTTGCCGGTCTGGCCCACCTGCATATCGTTGGGCACAAAGCCGGCGTCCACTGCGGCGCGCGAGGCGCCCACTGCCGCGCTGAGCTTGTCCGCCAGCTGATACAGTAGCGCGAAGTTGTCGCCGTTCTGCATGCCGCGGCCACCGGAAACCACGATTTTCGCCGCGGTCAGCTCAGGGCGGTCGGAGGTAGCCAACTCCTCGCTAACGAAGCGGGAAATGCCAACATCCGTGGCAAGGGCAACAGTATCGATAATGGCCGAGCCGCCTTCGGCCGCCACCGCATCGAAGCCGGTGGCGCGCACGCTGATCACCTTGATCGGGGCACTGGACTGCACGGTGGCGATGGCGTTGCCGGCATAGATCGGCCGCTTGAAGGTGTCGGCGCTTTCCACCGCGACGATCTCGGAGATCTGGTCGACGTCCAAGAGCGCAGCCACGCGCGGCAGGTAGTTCTTGCCGTTGGTCGAGGCCGGGGCCAGCACGTGGCTGTAACCCTGGGCCAGGCCGGCGATCAGCGGCGCGACGTTCTCGGCCAGCAGGTGGGCATAGGCGCCGTCGTCGGCAACCAGCACCTTGGCCACGCCGGCCACCTTGGCGGCCGCCTCGGCTACCGCGGCGCAGCCGGCACCGGCCACCAGCACATGGATCTCCCCGCCGATGGCCTGCGCCGCGGCGACGGTGTTCAGGGTCGCGGCCGCCAGTATCGCATTGTCGTGTTCAGCGATTACCAGGATTGCCATCTCAGATCACCTTCGCCTCGTTCTTCAGCTTTTCCACCAGCTCGGCCACCGAGCCCACCTTGATGCCGGCCTGGCGTTCCGCCGGGGCCTCGACCTTGAGCACCCTCAGGCGCGAGGCGACGGACACGCCGAGCTCCGCGGGCTTGAGGGTCTCCAGCGGCTTCTTCTTGGCTTTCATGATGTTCGGCAAGGAGGCGTAGCGCGGCTCGTTGAGGCGCAGGTCGGTGGTGACGATGGCCGGCAGGCTCAGCTCCAGGGACTGCAGGCCGCCGTCGATCTCGCGGGTGACCTTGAGCTTGTCGCCGGCGAGATCGACCTTGGAGGCGAAGGTGCCCTGGGCGTAGCCGGTCAGCGCGGCGAGCATCTGCCCGGTCTGGTTGTTGTCGCTGTCGATGGCCTGCTTGCCGGTGATGACCAGCTGCGGCTGTTCCTTGTCGACCACGGCCTTGAGCAGCTTGGCCACGGCCAGGGAGCCGAGCTCCTCGTCACTCTCGATCAGAATGGCGCGGTCGGCGCCGAGGGCCAGGGCGGTGCGCAGCTGCTCCTGGGCCTGGGCCGGGCCGACGGACACGGCCACAATCTCGGTGGCGATGCCTTTCTCCTTCAGCCGCACCGCCTCTTCCACGGCGATCTCGCAGAACGGGTTCATGGACATCTTGACGTTGGCGAGGTCAACGCCGGAGTTATCCGCCTTGACGCGAACCTTGACGTTGTAATCAACCACACGCTTTACAGCGACCAGTATTTTCATATGTGTTTCTCGTTTTTTTGAAACCCGAAGAACGAGCAGCGCTCAAAAATCACCGCTATGGAGAGCAAGAACAAGGCCAGTCAAAACCGTTCGAGCCCCCGGAATTCCCGAGGCAGTTCACTTTCTCCATTTTTTTGTTGTTGCGCCCAGTCAGGCGGAAGGGTGCAGATGTTTGAGTTGTGGTATGGCTCACACGTGCGTATATGCGGTCTTAACTGTGGTAAAAAACTCGGCGGCGTAGCGGCCCTGTTCCCGTGGTCCGTAACTGGAGCCTTTAGTCCCTCCAAATGGAACGTGGTAGTCCACCCCTGCAGTGGGTGTGTTCACCATCACCATTCCGCTTTGCACGTGATGCTTGAAATGCGTGGCATATTTCAGCGAAGTCGTGCAGATGCCGGCGGATAAGCCGAAAGGCGTACCGTTGGCGAGTTGCAGGGCGTGTTCGTAGTTATCGGCTGGTATCGCGCAGGCGATGGGGCCGAAGATTTCTTCCTGGGCGATACGCATATCCGCTGCGGTATCGATGAACAGTGCAGGACTCATGAAGTATCCATGGGTATCGCGCTTCAAAGGCTGACCACCGGTGGCTAGTATTGCCCCCTCCGCTTGCCCGATGCCGACATAATTCAGGTTCTGCTCATATTGCGTCTGGTCTGCCACTGGGCCGATCTGGCTGTCGGCATGTAGTGCGTGGCCGACGTGCAGGCTCTCCAATCGCGCCTGAACGCCTTCGACAAATCGCCGGTAGATGCCTTTCTCGACGATGAAGCGTGACGACGCAGTGCATCGTTGTCCCGTGGAGAAGTAGGAGCCTTGAACCGCGCACTCGACGGCCTGCGCCAAGTCCGCGTCATTCATGATCACCAGAGGATTCTTACCGCCCATTTCCAACTGCAACTTGGCAAAGCGGGCGCTGGCGGTTTGCAGCAGGTTGCGTCCGGTCTCCGCCGAGCCGGTGAAGCTGATGGCTTTGACCCGTGGAGATTCCACCATGGCCTGGCCAACGATCCCGCCGCGCCCCATCAGAAGATTGAAGGTACCGTCCGGTAGCCCGGCACGGCTGATGATTTCACTCAATGCCCAGGCGGAGCCGGGAACCAGGTCGGCCGGCTTGAAAACCACACTGTTGCCATAGGCCAAGGCCGGAGCGATCTTCCAGGCTGGAATCGCGATGGGAAAATTCCAGGGCGTTATGATGGCAACGACCCCGACCGGCTGACGCAGAATATCGACCCCGATCCCTGGGCGCACTGAAGCTATGTGTTCGCCCTGAATGCGCAGCACCTCACCGGCAAAAAACTTGAAGATTTGCCCTGCGCGAGTGACTTCGGCGATGGCCTCGATCAGCACCTTGCCTTCCTCACGGGCCAGTAATATGCCGAGCTCTTCACGTCGAGCAAGGATTTCACTGCCAATGAAGTCGAGCGCATCCGCTCGCTGCTGGAGGCTTCTGGCCGCCCATATCGGTTGTGCCTGCTCCGCAGACTCGATGGCAGCCAGGGTATCCTGCGCGCTGGCCTGGGTATACAGACCGACTTGATCTGCGGTGTCCGAGGGGCTCAGGTTCACGCGAGTGCCTGCTCCTTCACGCCACTCTCCTGCTATTAAATTCTTGTACATAGGGCGTCACATACCTGCATGTCTGGCGGCCTGAACATGTCAGGCCGCACAAGATTGATTACCAGCGAACGCGTTGCTCGTCGATCTGCTTGCGGATCGACTGCATCCATTCGTCGCGGGTCTGGAAACCAGGGCGGCTACGGCACATGGCTTCCGTCTGAGCGATGATCTGCTCATCACTCTGCTCGAGATCCAGCGGTTCGCGGCAGGGCTGGCTGCTGTAGTAAGGCGAGTCCACATACATCTCGATTGGGTTACCCTCAGGATCCTTGAAATACATGGACCAAGCGTTGCCATGGTCGACTTGCTCGATATCCCGGATGCCGTTTTCCTTGGCGAAGTGGTAATAGCTCTTGAGATCCTTCAGTGAGTCCAGCAGGAAGGACAACTGGTTGATCGGGTTGAAGGGCAGGCCAGTCGGCTTGCCGTCAAATAGCACCACCTGGTGATGAAGTTCCGGGTTCTGTGTCATGAAGTACAGACGATGGCCGGTAGAGGCAACGCCTTTGTCGCTGACAATGAAACCGAGCTTCTGGCAGTAGAATTCGAGCATGTTCTCCAGGTCAGCGCAGTGTATGCCGGTATGGGTGAAGTTGATTCTAGGCAAGGTTGCCATGCGGATTGAGCTCCCGTTTTTATGGTTGCCAGAGGAAAACTCAGGCTTCGTCGATCACCGGATTGGACAGGGTGCCGATCTGCGAGATGGTTACCTCGAAGACATCACCCGGTTTGAGGAAGATTGGCGGGTTGCGTTTGAAACCAATACCGCTGGGGGTGCCGGTTGCCAAAATGTCGCCCGGATTCCAGGTTAGAGCCTTGGAAACGTAGGAAATCAGATGCGGTATGTCGAACGCCAGTTCTGAGAGAGAGCCTTCCTGCATCTGCTCGCCGTTGAGAATGCCGCGTACTTGCAGCTCCCGGTAGTCGGCAATTTCGTCGGCGGTCACCAGCCATGGCCCCAGAGAGCCAGTGCTGCGGAACGTCTTACCCATGCCATATTGGTGGGTGTGGAACTGCCAGTCGCGAACGCTGGCGTCGTTGAAACAGGTGTAGCCCGCGACATGCTCCATGGCGTTCTCAGGCTCGATATGAGCACCGCCCTTGCCTATCACCACGGCCAACTCAGCCTCAAAATCGAACTCCTTGGACACCACTGGGCGTAGCAGCGGGGCATTGTGAGCCAGCAGTGTTTCCGCGAAGCGCTGGAAAATCACCGGGTACTGGCCAACTTTGCGTCCGGCTTCCTCGGCGTGCGCAACATAGTTGATGCCCACGCAAATGATTTTGCCGGGCGCCGGAATCACTGGCTCCAGTTGCACTTCGCTGAGCGCGCAGTCGGCGGTGGCGCTGCCGGCATAGGCTTTTGCCTGCTCAAGCAAATTGGCGTCGGCCAGCAGGCTGGCCAGGTTGGGGGTGGAAGGGAACTGCATGCTCAGGTCGACGACCTTTTCCCCGATGACTGCGCCGAAGCGAGCTTGGCTGTTCTTGCGGTACGAAATCAGCTTCATCGTTGCTCTCTCTCGTTTTGTGCATAAAAACTATCCTGTTGCACTATAAGCCATAAAATGCATACTGCGGAAGCCCCACTGTAAAAACTAATGAAGCGGGACCCGCAGGAGACGAAAAATGTCATTGGTGAAAGTCCGCAAATTCAAACTGGATATCGAAGAGGTGCTTCACGAGGGTGGCCCGATCGCAGCCAATCCATTGAAGGTCGCAGTTGCCCTGGCGATCGTGGAAAACCCCTACGCAGGAAAATATGTCGAGGATTTGTTGCCCTTCATGGAGGAGTTAAGGGCTTTGGGTAGTGATCTATCCAACCGATTGATTACTGCGCTGGGTGGCGCGGACAAGGTTCAGGCATACGGCAAGGGCGCCATTGTCGGAGAGGACGGTGAGCTCGAGCACGGTGCTGTCTGGCATGAGGCAGGTGGTTGGGCAATGCGTGAGGCTTTGGGTAATCCAAAGGCCATTGTGCCGGCTGCGAAAACCATTGCCGGTCCGGGGTGTCGGGTGATGATTCCCCTGGGGCATATCCAAGCCGCTTATGTGCGCAGCCATTTCGGGGTTGCCGAAATGGCCGTATGGGATGGTCCGCGCCGTAATGAAATCGCTTTCGGACTGGCCATGGCGACCGGTGGTCGTATCCACGCCCGGCTCGGAGGACTGGCTGTCGGCGACGTGCAAGGCGAGGATGGCTTGCGTTAAGACTGCCGCCATCCGCACGCAGGCACAACACAGCTTATTGTCAAGGTGTCACGGTTGCTCGCTACCGATCTGCTGATCGGGTGAGTGGTTGAAAAAACAAAAACGATAGTGTGGGAGATAGCAATGACAACAAAAATGATGCGTGCTGCTCGTATGTATGAATGCGGCAAACCCATGGTGATCGAAGAGGTCCCGGTACCTACGATTCGCCCCACCGAGGTGCTGGTCAAGGTCAAGGCTTGTGGCATCGTCCCCAACCTACACAATATCCTGACCAACTGGGTCAAGTGGTTCCCAGAATTACCACTGCCGAAGCTGCCGGCCATTTTCGGCCTGGATCCGGCGGGTGTTGTTGAAGCGGTTGGCGAGCAAGTGTATGACTTCAAGCCGGGTGACCGGGTCTACGTCAATCCGGCGCGCCATTGCGGCTCCTGCCGTGCCTGTCGGTCAGGCAACACCACTGGCTGTACGGCCTTTACCTTCAATGGTTACTTCGGCTTCACCTCGCGAAGCCCGCGTATGTTTGAGGACTACCCGTACGGTGGCCTGTGCGAGTACATGCCAGCGCCGCAGTACAGCCTGGTCAAACTGCCGGACTGCATGAGCTTCGAGACGGCTGCGCGCCTAGGCTACCTGGGTACCGCTTATCGTGCGCTGCTCAAGGCCAATGTTGGCCCCAGCAGCACCATCCTGATCAATGGCATCAGCGGTACTCTCGGCCTTGGAGCTTTGGCCCTGGCATTGGCCATGGGGGTGCGCAAGGTTCTCGGCACGGCACGCAATGAAGCATTGTTCCAACGTGTGAAGGACTTGGCCGCACCCGGCCGTATCGAGATTCACAAATTGGGCAGTTGCCCAACCTCTGAGTGGGTGAACAATGTCACCCAGGGCGGCGGTCTGGATGTGGTGATCGATGCGCTGGGTCCTGGCGCCCCTGCCGATACCCTGGCTGACTCACTGCGCTGCCTGCATCGCAGTGGTCACCTGGTCAACGTTGGTGCTGTCGCCGACAAAGTGCCGCTGGATGTGCACTGGATGATGGACAATGACATCTCGGTCAGCGGCTCAGTCTGGTTCACCACCGGCCAGGGGCAGCAAATGGCCGACATGGTCGAGTCGGGCGTACTTGATCTGTCGCTCTTCGAACACAACGCCTTCCCGCTGGATCAGATCAACCAGGCCATAAGCGGGATCGAAAACCGCCTTGGTGGGTTCAGCAATTACGTTATCTGCCCGTGAGAACACGATGGGCGAAGTGCTTCCGCACTTCGCCCATCCATGTTGTCGCGACAGATTTCGAACGCTTGCTGATCATGGGAGATTTCTGATGCAGATACGAAGAGTGGTGACGGGCCATGATGCGCTCGGCAATGCTGTGTTTGTTTCCGACGGGATGGCGCCGCGAGCCAAGGACTTCACCGATATACCCGGTCACGGCATAGCCCAGGTGTGGTGTACCGAAGGTTCGCCGACGCTGCCCGTCGTTGCCGAAGACCCGACTCTATTGCAAGGCTCGCTGATACCAAGTGCAGGGAACACATCATTACTGGCTGTGAGCTTTCCTCCGGACAGTGTAATGGCTTCGCCGCTGGACCCGAAGCGTGCCTTCGAAGAAATGACAGCGGCACTGCCCGGGCTGATTGAACGCTTCGAAGTCGAACACCCAGGTATGCACCGCACGCCGACTGTCGACTATGCCGTGTTGCTTGAAGGTGAACTGTATCTGGAATTGGACAATGGCGAGCAGCGCTTGCTGCGGGCCGGCGATGTGGTAATTCAAAACGGTACGCGCCATGCGTGGCGCAATAAGTCCCAACGGCTGGCCAAGGCGATTTTCTTCATGCTGGGAGCAAGCACCTCGGCAACTGATTCCTTGGCCCCCTAACAATGGGGTTGCCGAAATGGCCGTATGGGATGGTCCGCGCCGTAATGAAGGTGTCACGGTTGCTCGCTACCGATGTGATCGGTCGGGTGTGTGGTTGAAAAAACAAAAACGATAGAGTGGGGATAACAATGACAACAAAAATGATGCGTGCTGCTCGTATGTATGAATGTGGTAAACCCATGGTGATCGAAGAGATCCCGGTTCCTACACTTCGTCCTACTGAGGTGCTGGTCAAGGTCGAGGCTTGTGGCATCGTCCCAACGGCGGCCTCGCCTGAGCTCCAGATTGAAAAGGAGCAATAACCATGAGCCAGCAAACAGAAGCCTTGGCACACCGCAAACCATCAACGCTCAGGTTCGTCGCCTTCACTACCGTTGCGGCCCTGACCGCCGCGCTGGCGGCGGGGGCGAGCGCAGCGCTGACTCTGCCCGTATGGGCGATGTTCGTCGGCTTTGTCGCCTTCTTCAGTCGTGGGCCAAGCAGTCGCGATGGCGCGATCAACCTGGCCTGTGTCTGGCTGGGGCACGCCTTAGGCATCGGCTCGGCGTTGACGCTCGGTGTGCTGGCACCCAGTCTGGGAGTGTTCGCGCTGCCGATCGCGGTCTTCATCGTCACAATGATCGTCGTGTCGCTGCGCGCACTGCCTTGGCTGAACAACATCCTGGGCTATTTCCTGGGCGTGATCACCTTCTTCGCTGCGCACCTCGAGCCTTCCCTGGAAACTCTCGTGCAGCTTGGCGGAGCCACCGGGCTGGGCGCGATGGCCGGCTGGATCTCCTACCAGTTGCAACACCACCTGATCCATGAGAACTGACTTCGCCCGCCGCATCGGCCTTGATGATTTGCTCACCCTGGCCTGAAGGTGCGAAGCCCTGCGCCCGTGCAAACGCACGGGCGCAGGGCATTGGGGGTAAGCATCTTGCGTACGTTGATAGCAACCATTGGAGGCCTGCTGTTGCTTGCCGGCAGGCTTGTGCTGGGGCGCTTCTGCGGCTTTTCCAGTTACTCAGGAAGGGGTCGTCTCAGAAAACGGAAAATAAAGCACGCTAAGCGTGCGCAGAGGCTGGCACCCAGCGGTACAGCGTAGGAACAGACACGCCGAGGTTCTTGGCCACGTCCTTGGGCGGAACACCGCTGGCCAGCAGCTTCTTCGCCGACTCGATTTTGCTGTCGGTCATCTTGGGCTTGCGACCGCCCTTGCGGCCAAGCTGCCGCGCTACATCCAGCCCAGCGCGGGTGCGCTCGACGATCAGCTCGCGCTCCATTTCGGCGAGGCTGGCCATGACGTGGAAGAAGAACCGGCCAGATGGCGTGCCGGTGTCGATGGCGTCGGTCAGGCTCTTAAACTGGACGCCTTGCTTGTGCAGCTCCCCGACCAGATCGACCAGTTGCTTGACGCTACGGCCCAAGCGATCCAGCTTCCAGACCACAAGGGTGTCGCCTTCGCGTAGCATTTCCAGCGCCTTGGCCAAGCCGGGGCGGTCGGCCCGCGTGCCGCTCACCTTGTCCTCAAAGACCTTCTGGCACCCGGCCTTGGTCAAGGTTTCCCGCTGCAACTCAAGGTTCTGATCCTGCGTCGAAACGCGCGCATAGCCGATCAGCATGGTTTGTCTACCGCCGGTTCGTGATGCGTTTGAGTTTTGCGACGGCGACGACTCATAGGAACGCTCTCGCCAGAAGGACGGCGCAGGCAATCCAGAGAGCAATGATGAGGCCCGCAGCGAAACGGCTGACGGGGCGCTCGGTCGCCTTGGCTGCGACTTCTCGATGCTCGGCCATCAGCTGGGGCGGGATGAGGCGAACGACCAGAAGGATGCCGAGCGGCACGATGACAAGATCGTCGAGGTAGCCAAGGACCGGGATGAAGTCAGGAATCAAGTCGATGGGCGAGACGGCATAGGCGGCAACCGCCAGCGCGAGTACCTTGGCGAGCCAAGGCGTGCGGGGATCGCGGGCAGCAAGCCATACCGCATGCACGTCGCGCTTTATGGTGCGTGCCCACTGTTTGGCGGTGTAGATCAGGCGCGTTGTCATGACTGATCCCATGCCTCGATGGTGTGCACCTGATTGACGATCCGCCAGCCGATCATGGTTCCATCCCATAGTCGTTGCGGTCTTCATCGTCGGCATCCTGACGCACGGCTGGCAGTTGTTTCAGCAACTCCGGCAGCGCCGTCCGCACCGTCTCCCACACCACATCGAGGTTGATGTCGAAGTAGCCGTGAGCAATGCGGTTACGCATGCCACGCATGCTGCGCCACGGCACTTGCACATGCGCCTGGGTGAACTCGGCGTAGCTGTCCATCAGCTTCGTCGCCGCCTCACCAATGATGATGAGGCTCATGATGACGGCCTGCTGGGTGCGCTTGTCCTCAAGGAAATCAGCTTTGCCCAGACCCTCCACGAATGCGCACGCATCCGTTGCGGCCTGCTGCATGTGGTCAAGGTAGTCGGGAAGGCGGTTCTCGTTCATACCGGCCGTGCTTCCGCGAGCACTTTGGCCCGGAACTTCGGCGGCAGGTCGGCAGGGGTCAGCAGATCGACGTGAATGCCCAGCAGCGATTCCAGTTCGACTTGCAGACCACCCAAGTCGAACAGCGTTGCGCCCGGCAGTGCATCGACCAGTAGATCGAGGTCACTGCCGTCCTGGTCGGTGCCGCGAACCACTGAGCCGAAGACACGCGGGTTCGCCACACGAAAGCGGCTCGCCGCTTCACGGATGGCACTTCGCTTGAGGTCAAGCACGAGTGAGGGTCGCATGGGCACCTTTCCTTATCGAAACTCGTTGAGATGATATGCAATCAAGAATAGAGTTTCAAGAACCCTTTTCGAGAATCGCAATGCCTTGATTTTGTCGTTTTCAGAAGCGGACTGCACTGAACGTCAGAAGCCGACTGCACTAGACCTTGAAGTAGCCGCCGTTGTGGAAGACCTGGCCGTTCTTCCACTTGGCAGCGCCAGTCTTGAACGGAACCCAGCCCAGGGAGCGACGCACGCCACGGGACTTGCGCCATCCCAAACGGGATTTTCTGAACTGCTTGCGGCGCATGGCGTACTCCCGCGACACCTCTTGCAGCGTCTGGGAATGAAGCCCCAGCTCTTTGCCGGAGCCCTGGGTGTAGCGGTCCATGTCGTAGGCAGACAGAAACAGACCGCGCTCCCGAATGGCTCGGGAGCTGAGTTCGTTCAGATAGTTCCAACGAAGTTCATGCTGCGGGCCCTCTGGCGCAGCAGCGGAACATGCTTGTCTCGAACGCGAACCTTCAGGGTCTTGGCCTGCTTCATGCTGGCACTTTATCATGAGAGGGACGGCTAGCGCCGTCCGCGCTATTCATCCCCGCATTAGAAGTACGGGGCCTTCCGCGCATTTCGGTAAAACCCTCCCCCCAACCCCTCTCCCGTTCACGGGGGAGAGGGTCGCTCCTGCTCCACCCACAGACGTATCCGCTCCAGCACTGCCTCTGTCTGCTGTAGTGCCTCGTGATTCCAGAAGCGCAACACCGTGAAGCCCTGTCCCTGCAGCCAGTCATCCCGGAGCCGGTCATAAGCCACCTGCCCGACAGGCTGCCCACCATCCAGCTCGATGACCAGGCGCAGCTCCATGCAGACGAAGTCGACTATGTAGCGGCCCAACGGCTTTTGCCGCTTGAACTTCAGCCCCAGAACGGTGAGCGCGCAGGTAATACCACAGGCGCTGCTCGGCCTCAGTCATCTCGCGCAGCAAAGCCCTGGCCCGGTCACGCATTCGCTCATCCATGAATCGCCCTCTCCCCAACCCCTCTCCCGCAGGCGGGAGAGGGGCTATCCGTGCCGAATCAGCCCCGCATCACCACTCCGCTTTCCCGTTCACGGGAGAAGGCCGCTCTTGCCCCACTAGCGCCTCCACCAGCCCGCTGCGCCGCTCCACCTGCCGGCGCACCGCCTCGTCGAACACGCCGGGGCGGGTTTCGATCAGGCTGAACCAGTGGCGGGCGCGGGTGATGCCGGTGTAGACCAGCTCCTTGGTCAGCACTGGGTTGAGGGTGTCGGGGAGGATCAGCGCGGTGTGGGCGAATTCCGAGCCCTGGGACTTGTGTACGGTCATCGCGAACACCGTCTCCACCGCGCTGAGGCGGCTGGGCAGGATGAAGCGCAGCCCGCCCGAGCCGTCGTTGCGCGGGAAGACCACGCGCAGCACCGGGTGCGGCGCCGCGCCGGGCTGTTCAGCGGGCTCGGGCAGGCGCAGGCCGATACCGATGTCGCCGTTCATCAGACCCAGGCTGTAGTCGTTGCGGGTGACCAGCACCGGTCGGCCCTCGTACCAGCCCTGGTCGCTCTCGAGCAGGCCGTGCTGGTGCAGTGCCGTGGCGATGCGCGGGTTGAGCCCTTCCACGCCCCAGGGCCCCTTGCGCACGGCGCAGAGCAGCTGGAAGGTATCAAAGGCAGCAAGCACACGACTGGCCCAGCTCCGCCACTCATCATGCTCCGGCGGGCAGTCGGCATCCGGGCGCGACTCGCGCAGCACCTTGAGGTAATGGGCGTAGCCCTGCGGCTTCGCGTCGTCCCGCGCCGGCAGACCGTCGAGCAGCAGGCGCTCGAGCGCCCTGTCCTGCTCGGTGCGCAAGCGCAGCACGTGCAGGTCGCGGCCGCTCTCGGCGAGGATCGTCCGCGCCAGCGCCGCGTCGCGGGCGTTGACCGCGCGGGCCAGGCGGCCGATGCCCGAGCCGCTGCCGAAGCGCCGCGAGTGGCGCAGCATCACGGTGCGCTGGGCCAGCGGCTGGCGAGCGGCGTCGCCCTCGCGCAGCGCCGGATCGGCCAGGGTTTCGCCGCCGACCTCCTCCAGCCAGGCGCGGGTGTCGGCGGCGTAGAAACCGCCCTCGGCATCGCGACAGAGGTCGCCGAGCAGCGCGCCGGCCTCCACCGAGGCGAGCTGGTCCTTGTCGCCGAGCAGGATCAGGCGGGCGTGGCGCGGCAGAGCGTCGAGCAGGCAGGCCATCATCTCCAGGTCGATCATCGACGCCTCGTCGACCACCAGCACGTCCAGCGGCAGCAGGTTGCCGGCGTGGTGACGGAAGTGGCGGCTGTCCGGCAGGCTGCCGAGCAGTCGGTGCAGGGTGGTAACCTCGCTGGGAATGGCCTTGCGCACGTCCTCCTCCACTGGCAACGAGGCGACCTGGGCGCCGATGGATTCGGTCAGCCGCGCGGCGGCCTTGCCGGTGGGCGCGGCCAGCCGAATGCGCAGCGCCTGGCCGGCGGCCAGCGCCGGGGCCTGCAACAGCGCCAGCAGACGCACCACTGTGGTGGTCTTGCCGGTGCCGGGGCCGCCGGTAATCAGGCTGAAGCTGCCGCGCGCGGCCAGCGCGCAGGCAAGCTTCTGCCAATCGGTCAGGCGCTCGCCGTCCACCGTCAGCGGCTCGGGAAAGAGCTTGGCCAGGCTGGCGGACAGCTCCGCCGGCAGCGCCGGCCGATCGGCCAGCCGCGCGCCGATCGCCGCCGCCACCGCCCGTTCGTAGTTCCAGTAGCGGCGCAGGTACAGCCGCTCGCCGTGCAGCACCAGCGGCGCTTCCGCCTCTGCGCCATCGACCGCCACCAACCGGCTGCCTTGCAGCGCCGCCCGCCACTGCGCCAGCTCGACGCCGGCGAGGATCTCCGAGGGCAGCAGGGTGGCGCGCGCGGCGTCCTCGCCTTCCGGCGGCAGCGACAGGGCGAAGTCTGGGTTGGCCAGGGTCGCCGCCAGGTCCAGGCAGACGTGGCCGTGGCCGAGCTGGTGGCTGGCCAGGGCGGCGGCGAGTAGCGCCAGCGGCGGGCTGGCCTCGTCCAGCTCGCGAAAGAAGCCGGCCAGGGCGCGGTCCAGGGCGCGCAGCCAGCCGCGCTCGACCCAGGCATCGAGCAGCGCCAGCAGGCTGGCGCCATCCTGCAGTTTGGCGGCCGGCGCCACGGCGTCCAGCCCCAAGGACAGTTGTTCGCTCATGCCACGGCCTCCGCCTTTTCACCCTTGAACAGCGCATCCAGCGCCTCGATCAGTGCGCGCGGCGGGCGGGCGTGGTGGACGCCCTGCCCCCCCGTGCGACTGCCGCGCAGGAACAGATAGAGCGCGCCGCCGACGTGCCGGTCGTAGTCGTAATCGGGCAGGCGCAACTGCAGCTGGCGGTGCAGCGCCAGCAGGTAGAGCACGTACTGCAGGTCATAGCGGTGGCTGGCGACCGCTGCGTCCATGGCCTCCACGGTGTAGGCGGAGTCGCCCTCGCCCAGCCAGTTGGACTTGTAGTCGACCAGGTAGTAACGCCCGGCGTGCTCGAACACCAGGTCGATGAAGCCCTTGAACATGCCGTTGAGCTGGTCTTTCACCAGCATCGGACGCGGCAGACCGGGCAGCACCTGGCGCTGCACCAGGGCGTCGATCTTGCGCACATCGACCTTGCGCGCCTCGAACCAGAATTCCAGCTCCGGCTGGTAGCTGGACAGCTCGGCCAGCGCCGCGCTGTTACCCTCGCCCAGCGCCAGCGGCGTGGTCAGCAGATCGAGCAGCCAGTCGCCGAGGGGGTTGATCCACTCGGTCATGCCGCGCAGCTGACAGCGCCGGGCGATCAGCTCGCGCAGCCGCTCGGGGTTGCCGGCCAGCGCGGCGAAGCCCTCGCGCCCGGCCATTTCCAGCAGGCCGTGGAGGAAGGTGCCGGGATTGGGGCCGCGTGGGAAGCGGTGCAGGCTCGGCACCTCACCCGCGCGCAGCGGCACGAAGACGCTCTCGCGCTCGTCGTCGGCGGCCTTCTGCGCCGCCGGGCTGTCCGGCGCAGCGTCGTCGAAGCGGCTGGCCATCGCCTCCTCGGCCCCGCCGGTGCGCAGGGCGCTGTAGGAGGCGATCCACCAGTGCTCGGCGGCGCGCCGCGCCGGGGTGCGCCAGACCGGCTTGGCGCGGGCCGCCACCTGCTCGCGAAAGAGCGCATCGCCGGCTTCCAGCGCCGCCAGCACGCAGCTTTCGCCCGCCACGTCGAGTGGCGCCAGCCACTGCTCCAGCGCAGCCGTGTCGGCCAGCGGCGCGCCGCCGCCGAGCAGATAGCCCAGCGCCGAGTCATGCAGGCGCGACTGCTTGGCGTTGCCGACCTTGAGGTCGGCGATGCCCAGCCAGCAGGCATGCCGCGCGCGGGTCAGCGCCACGTAGAGCAGGCGCAGCTCCTCGCCCAGGCGTTCGCGGTCGGCTCGCGCCACCTCCTCCTCGCCCGGCGTCAGCACCAGCCGGCGGCGTTCGCCGTCGTGCACCTGCAGCGGCTGGCCGCCCTCCACCGCGCGGAAGGCGCAGATGAACGGCAGGAACACCAGCGGGTATTCCAGACCCTTGGACTTGTGGATGGTCACCACCCGCACCAGCGCCGCGTCGCTCTCCAGGCGCAGCACCTGCTCCTCGGCGACCTGGATCTCGCCGGCCAGCAGCTCGCCGAGATGGCGGATCAGCGCCTGCTCGCCATCCAGCTCGGCGGCGGTGCGCTGCAGCAGCTCGGCCAGGTGCAGCAGGTTGGTCAGCGCGCGCTCGCCGTCGGAGCGCGCCATCAGCCGCTGCGGCAGGTCGAAGTCGTGCAGCAGCTGGTGCAACATCGGCAGCACGCCCTGGCGCTGCCAGCGCTGGCGGTAGCCGCGGAACTGCATGACTCGCCGCTCCCAGATGCGCTCGTCCTGGTTGAGCTGCTCCAGCTCGGCCAACTCCAGGCCCAGACTGCGGCTGGCCAGCGCGGCGCGCAGCGGGCAATCGACGTCCGGCTCGGCGCAGGCGCGCAGCCACAGCAGCAGGTCGCGCGCCTCCGGGCTGGCGAACACCGAGTCCTTGTCAGACAGGTAGACGCTGCGCACCCCGTGCGCGGCGAGCTGGCCGCGGATCGCCTCGGCCTCGCGGAAATCGCGCACCAGGATGGCGATATCGCTGGGACACAGCGGTTGCAACTCCCCATCCCGGGCAAAACCCGCCTGTCCCTGCTGGCCGAGGCTGAGCAGCCGGGCGATCTCGCTGGCGGCGCGGGCGGCCATCTGCGTGCGGTAGGCGCCGCCGGAGAGCGGCTCCTCGCTTTCCAGATGCCAGAGATGCAGGGCGCTCGACGGCTCGCCCGTCACCTGCCAGACCTCCTTACGGCCCTGCGCATGCACCTCGAAAAACGGCAGCGGGTTGACCTCACCATTGCGGAACAGGAAGGCGCCGCGCCCGGCCTCACGCGCCTCGGCCAGCCGGAACACCCGGTTGACCGCCGCCACCAGCGCCGTGCTGGAGCGGAAGTTGGTGTCCAGGTTGTAGTGGCGGCCTTCGGTGGCGTAGCGGGCGCGCAGGTAGGTGTGGATGTCGGCGCCGCGGAAGGCGTAGATCGCCTGCTTGGGATCGCCGATCAGGAACAGGCCGCAGTCGGCGCGGTTGCTCTCGATGGCGTAGATGCGGTCGAAGATGCGGTACTGCAGCGGGTCGGTATCCTGGAATTCGTCGATCAGCGCCACCGGGAACTGATTGCGGATCACCCCGGCCAGGCGCTCGCCGTTGTCGCCCTGCAGCGCGGCGTCCAGGCGGGTCAGCATGTCGTCGAAGCCCATCTCGGCGCGGCGGCGCTTCTCCTGCTCGAAGCGCCGGCACACCCAGGCGGCGGCGTGGCGCTGGGCCGGCTCGGCGGGGCCGGGCAGCGCCTTCAGGCGGCCCGGCAGGAGGCGCATGGCGTCGAGACCCGGATGCACTGGCGGCGAGCCCTTCCAGGCTTCGGCCAGGCCGTCGGGGGTCAGGCGGGTGAAGCCGGTACCGAGGTCCAGGGCCGCCTCGTCGCCGGCAGCCCAGGCGCGCAGCTTGTCGCACCACGGCTGGTAGTAGCGCGCCTGGATCTTGCGCCCGTCCACCTGCTTGGCCTTCACCGCCGCATCGAGCAATTGCTCCAGTTCATCGGCCCAGCCGCCCCAGCCTTCCTTCAGCCTGGCCAGCTCGCCGGCCTGCTCGGCCAGCGCGCGTTCCAGCAGCGCGCCCAGCGTCTCGACCGGAGCCGTGGCCGGCTCGCCGAGCAGCGGGCGCAGCCGCTCCTTCAACAGCCGGTCCGGGTGTTCCCAGTGCTGCATCACCCAGCCGAGCGCCGCGCCGGAAAGCGGGTAGCAGTGCCGGCGCCAGTAGTCGCGCACCACCTCGGCCATCAGCTCGCCGTGGTCGGTCTCCAGGGTCTGGGTGAACAGGCTGCCGCTGTCGAAGGCGTGCTCGCGCAGCATGCGCTGGCACCAGCCGTGGATGGTCGACACCGCCGCCTCGTCCATCCACTGCGCGGCGATGTCCAGACGGCGCGCGCAGGCCGGCCACTGTTCGGCGGCGAAGTCGCCACGCAGTTGCCGGAGCAGGTCGTCGCCGTCTTCCTCCCCGCGAAAGACCCTGGCCGCCTCGACCAGCCGCGCGCGGATGCGGTCGCGCAGCTCGCGGGTGGCGGCGTCGGTGAAGGTCACCACGAGGATCTCCGGCGGCAGCAGTTCGCGGGCGAAGCCCTCGGCGCCGCCGTGGCCAAGCACCAGGCGCAGGTACAAGGCGGAGATGGTGAAGGTCTTGCCGGTGCCGGCGCTGGCCTCGATCAGCCGGCTGCCGTGCAGCGGGAAGCGCAGCGCCAGCGGGCGTGCGGGGGTCGTCGGCAGGCTCATGCGCGGGTCTCCTCCATGAGTGGTTCGGGCTGGTGATCGAGCAGCGACTGATAGAGGTCGCGGCTCCATTCGTAGAAATCGCCATCGGCGACCAGGGCGGCGAAGGTCGGGTACTGGCGCGCCAGGCTGGCGCTGCCGGCCGCCTCGCCGCCGTGGTTGTAGCCGCCCTCATAGGCCTTGCAAGCGGCCTCTCCGGCCTTCGCCTCATCGTCCACATTGAGCAGCCAGGCGATGGCGGTGTTCAGCGCCACCGGCAGCGGCGCCTCCAGACCGGCGCGCCAGGCTTCCAGCCACAGGCGCAGGATCCGCCGGGCTTCCTCCCGCTCGACGGGGGCGAACCTGAGGCTGGCATCCTCGCCGACCAGCAGTGTGGTCAGCGGCACGTCGCAGGCCGTGGCGGCGACATGCGCCACCCAGGGCCTGAGCAGGCGGTGCCACTTCCAGCCGTCCTTGCCGCGCCGGAGGTCGCCGGGCTGCAGCTCGATGCGCGCCAGCGCTTCGCCAGCATTGCGGCGCAGGCCACCGAGCCAGCCCTGCAGCTCGACACCGGCATGCGCGAACTGCAAGGGTTTCGGCGAGTCCAGGCGTTCGGGCCAGTCCGCGCAGAGTGCCCGGTAGCGCCCGATCTGCTCCGGCAGCGGCTTCAGCACGGACTCGCGCAGCCGCTCGCCGAAACCGGCCAGCGGCAGCCGGCCGCTGCGCTGCAGGCGCAGGGCTGCGGCCTGCAACGCCGGCTCGACCTGCGCCGGGTCGTCCTCCAGGGCCAGGCTGGCGGCGTCGAGCAGGGTCTGGCGCAGCTGGTGCAGCTCCAGGCCGTCGAGGCCGAAGGGCTCCTCGTCGAGCTGCGCCTGCGCCTCCTCGTCCAGGTGCACCTTGAGGCGCTGGGTGAAGAAGTGCTTGACCGGGTCGCGCAGGAAGTTCTGCAGGGTTTCCAGGGCCAGCGTGCCGTCCGGCTCGAACGGCGGCAGCTCGCGCGCCTCCCCGGTTTCCGCGCCCTGGCGGTGCAGCGCCGCCCATTCGCGGGCGTAGCTGAACAGCGCGCCGTCGCCCTCGAAATAGCGGCGGCTGAACGGCTGCAGCGGGTGCTCGGTGGTCAGCGCCTCCAGCAGCTCGCCGCCGCCGGCCAGGGTCCAGCCGCTGGTGATATGGTCGCGCAGCTGGCCGAGCAGCACCGACGCCGGCCGCTCGCAGTTGTCGCGGATGCTGCGCCCCACCCAGCTGACGTAGAGCTGCTCGCGCGCGGCGAGCAGCGCTTCGAGCAACAGGTAGCGGTCGTCCTCGCGGCGAGAGCGGTCGCCCGGGCGGTAGTCGCCGGCCATCAGGTCGAAGTCCAGCGGCGTCTGGCTGCGCGGATAGTCGCCGTCGTTCATGCCGAGCAGGCAGATCACGCGAAACGGGATGGCGCGCATCGGCATCAGGGTGCAGAAGTTCACCGCGCCGGCGAGGAAGCGCTGGCTCAGGCGGCCCTGGTCCAGCGTGCCGAGCCAGGCCTCGCGGACCACGCCGAGCGGCAGGGGCTCCTCCAGCTCGACGCCGGCGCACAGCTCCAGCCAGTCCTCCAGCGCCTCGGTGAGCTGGCCGAGCAGGGTTTCGTCGCGCTCGCTCTGCGCCAGGAAGAAGTCGTCGAGCATGGCCTGCAGGATGCGCCCCCACGCAGCCGGCGCGGCGGGTTTGGCCAGGCGCCGGTGCAGGACGTCGAGCGCATCCAGCAATTGCACCAGTGGGCCGATCAGCGCCGCCTCCAACCCGCCGATCTCATCAAAGGGCTCGATGCCGGCACAGGCCGCACCGCTGCCCATCGCGTAGCCGAGGAGCATGCGCCGCAGCCCGAAGCGCCAGGTGTTCTGCTCCAGGTCCGCCGGCAGGCCCAGCCCCGCGCGGCGTTCGGCGTCCAGGCCCCAGCGGATGCCGGCGCCCTCGATCCAGCGGCGCAGGGTCGGCAACTCGCTGCCGTCGATGGCGAAGCGCGCGCGCAGCGCCGGCACGTCGAGCAGGTCGAGCACCTCGCTGACGGTCAGCCGGCCTTCCGGCACTCTCAGCAGCTGTTCGACGGCGATCGGCAACGGATCGCAGCCTCGCTGCCCCTGGTCAGCGAGGGTGAAGGGGATGTAGCGGGCGTCGTCCTGGGCGTACTGGCCGAACACCGCCTGGATATGCGGCGCGTAGGCATTGACGTCCGGGACCATGACGATCACCTCGCGCGGGCGCAGGCTGGGATCGGCGGCGAAGCGCGCCAGCAACTGGTCGTGGAGGATCTCCACTTCGCGCTGGGCGCTGTGGGCGATATGAAAGCGCAGCGAGCGGTCGGCCTTGGGATCGACCGGCGGCCAGGTGTTGCGGGTTTCCGCCAGGGTACGCAGGTTGAGAATGTCGTCCTGCAGCTGGCCGAGCTGGTGTGTGGTGTCGCCCTCGCCGAACAGGTCGATGCGGCCGCCGAGGACGGCGAAGCGCTCGCGGTAGTGCTCGGGGTCGTCGTGCATGTCCAGCAAGTTGATGTAGTCGCGGCCCTGCTTGCCCCAGGCGGCCAGCAGCGGGTGGGCGTGCTGGTGCAGATCCTCGGCACAAAGCCCCGGCGCCATGCCGCCCTTGCGCTGCTGGCGGCGGTACTGGTGGCGCAGCAGGTCCTGGTCGGGAACGATGTCGCCCCAGTGATACTGGCAGGGGTTGTGCACGCAGAGCAGCACCTGGCTGAAGCGCGCCAGGGTGGCCAGCGCCTCGAGGGTCTGCGCCGGCAGCGAGGAGATGCCGAACACGATCACCCGGCGCGGCAGGCCGGGTGGCGGCGCGTCGAGGCCGCGCAGGCGCTCGACGAAGCGCAGGTGCACGCCGGCGCGGCTCGCGGCCAGCGCCTGCCGGCCGACATCCTCCAGCAGCGCGCGCCACAGCGCCGGCTGCCAGCGCACCGCCTCGTCCAGCGCCCGGACGCCGCTGCGCGCGCTGTGCAGCCGGTCGCGGCCATCAGCCCAGTCGGCCAGCCAGTCGGCACGGTACACCTGGTACTGGTCGAACAGGTCGGCCAGGCGCTCGGCCAACTGGTGGCGCTTGCGCAGGTCGCCGTCGTCGGCGAGGAAGCGGCTCAGCGGGGCGAACGCCTCGCCCTGCAAAAGGCCCGGCAGCAGGCGCATCAGCCGCCAGGTCAACGGTGCCTTGTCCAGCGGTGACTCCTGGGGAATGTTGTCGCTGCCCAGCACCGCGCGATAGGTCCGCCAGAGAAAGCGCGCCGGCAGCTCGACCTGGATCGCCGCGGCGATGCCGCAACTGTCCTGCCCGGCCAGCGCCAGCTTCAGCCACTGGGCGATACCGTTGCTCTGCACCAGCACCACCTCGTTCTCCAGCGGCGCCAGCGGATGCAGCCGCATCCACTCCACCACCAGCTCGCGCAGCTCCTCCAGGCGGTTGCCGTGCACCACCATCAGCCCCGCAGTCAGCCCCTCGTCACCCTGCATGCCCTGCTCCCTTGCGCAAAGAAGGACGCCATTGTGCCAGTTGAGGACGACGGTGAGTGTCGCGCTCGACAGCCACGGCAGTTGCTGCCGACGGGGAGAACCGGGCAGTCGCGCTCCGGGTCCGGGAGAGATCGGCCGCAAAGCGGACCACCGGCTGCCCTGGACGCTTTAAATTTCGTGGTTTCTCTGTCGGGTCACCCAGAACAACAGCGCAAGGCCGACAGCGGCGGAGAAGAGGGAGGCGAGGAAGATTCCCAGTTTGGCCTGATTGAGCAGGCTCCTGTCGAACGCCAGGTTGCTGATGAACAGCGCCATGGTGAAGCCGATTCCGGCGAGGATGCTGCCGCCGGCCAGCAGCTTCCACTCAAGTTCCGCAGGCTTTATCGCACCCAGGCGCAGCGCCAGCCAGGTGAATGCCAGGATGCCGGCAGGCTTGCCAAGAGCGAATCCGATAAACACCGCGATGGTGATGGAGTCGCCGAGATCGCCCAGGGACAGCGGCACCCCGGCGCTGACGAAAACAAAGAGCGGCATGACGACATAGGCTACCCACGGATGCAGGGTGATCTGGATCCGTTCGGCCGGCGAACCAGATGAAGCCGCCCGCCAGGACATAGAGCTGGATACTGCGAATGCCGACGAGGGTCATCAGGCGAACGATGGCAATACCCACTGCAGCGAAAGCGAGTGCATTCCAGGCAAGGTGATCGCCATAGCCGATGGTGACCACCAGGATGGCGCCAATGTCATCGACGATCGCCAGCGAAAGCATGAATACGCGCAAGCTTTGCGGAATGCGCGATTTCAGCAGCGCAAGGCAGCCAATCAAGAAGGCGGTATCGGTGGCCATGACCGCCCCCCCCTCGCCGGCCTGGCCCGACTGCAGGAGCAGGTACAGCGCTGCCGGTACCCCCATGCCACCCAGAGCCGCCGAGATCGGCAATGCAGCCATGCGCGAATGGCGCAATTCACCCAGAATCAGCTCCCGCTCGAGCTCCACGGTGAGGAGAAAGAAGGACAGCGTCATCAGCCCGTCACTGATCCAATCCTTAATGGAGCGGACGAAGTCCAGTGAGCCGACCTGAAGCCCTGGCGGAGTTTCCCATACGCCCAGAAAGGCCTGGGTCCAGGGTGAGTTGGAAAGACCTACGGCAGCGGCCGTAAAGAACAGCAGAACGGCACCGGCGACGGCCTCGATGCGCAGGAACCGGGCAGGCGGTTTTGTCATCCGATGAATGGACTCATGGGGCAGCCGGGCGAAATCAGAGCTTCCCTGCTGGTCTTCATGCATGGCGAGAGTCCTCAGCTTTGCTGGTTAGACCAGCCCATGGACCTCAAGCACAGCACGGCCGACGAGAAAACCAGGCCAGCTATCAACTGGAGGCGTGGTAATTGCTTGAACAACTTCTCGCACAAATAGCCTGTCTATCGAGAAGGGATCGTTCATGCTGTGACAGGGAGATGAAGCGCTCGGCTTTACCGTTGGCAGTCGTCCAAGGCCAGACGATTGCCGCTGCGCCATCTCGACAGGCCACTAGTGATGTCCAACTCAAGCGGGTATCGATTGCAGTCTGCATCGCCTTTGAGGTTGAACAGGTATGTATCACGGCGAAAAACTCAACGCCTGGACGCATCTGGTCGGTGCGATCCTGGCCCTGGTCGGCATGGTCTGGCTACTGGTGGTAGCGAGCCTGGATGGCACTCCACAAAAGATCGTCGGCAGTGCGGTCTATGGCGCCACCCTGCTGCTGCTCTACAGCATTTCGACGATCTACCACAGCCTGCGAGGGCGAGCGAAGGTGATCATGCGCAAGCTCGATCATCTGTCGATCTACTTGTTGATTGCCGGCAGCTACACGCCGTTTTGTCTGGTGACTTTGCCTGTATCCTGGGGTCGGCCGCTGCTGGGAACCATCTGGGGGCTGGCACTGTTCGGCATGCTGCAGGAATTCAAGCAGCGCTCCGAGGCGCGGATTCTCTCGCTCGTGATCTATGCGGTGATGGGCTGGCTGATTCTGGTGGCGATCAAGCCGCTGATCGCCGCCCTGGGTAGTGAGGGCTTTACCTGGCTGGTGGCGGGCGGGGTTTTCTACACCGTCGGCATCGTCTTCTTTGCCTTCGACAGCCGCTTCCGCCATTGGCATGGCATCTGGCACCTATTCGTCATGGCGGGCAGTCTGCTGCATTTCGTGGCGATTTTCTTCTATGTGGTGTGAATTTCGCTGCAGCCGCATGTTTTGAAGTCCAGCCCTCCAGCCGGATGACTGGAGATCTGCCATCCGAGTCGGTGCTCACGTCACTAGGGCCTGTTAACACTATTTGCTATAATGCAGCAAATAGTGTTGAGACCGAGTGCCATGCAACTGACCGCCGAGCAATTCAAACAAATCGAAGGCTTGTTGC
>NZ_BAAGYK010000121.1:0-1160 GCF_054779355.1 Azotobacter armeniacus | reverse complement strand
GGAATGGCCATGGGCATGCTGGCCTTCCTCGGTGTGGCCATGCCGCGCAGCGGCGATGCCGGAGAGGCCAACGGCCTGCTCAAGCGGCCCAGCCGCCTGCCGTTCACCCCGGTGGCGGTGACCCGTGCCGATACCGTCACCGTATCCAAGGGCTTCCAGGCCCAACCCTTCATCCCCTGGGGCACGCCGATCTGCGGCAGCTACCCGGCCTATCGCGAAGAGGGCAGCAACAGCGCCCAGGAGCAGGCCGAGCAGACCGGCATGCACCATGACGGCATGCACTACTTTCCCATCGACGCCCGGGACGGCAAGGGTCACAACAGCGAGCACGGCCTGCTGGTGCTCAACCATGAATACATCGATGCAACGCTGCTGCATCCCAACGGTCCGACCGTGGTCGACGGCAAACGCACCGTCGCCGAGGAAGTACGCAAGGAAATCAACGCCCACGGCGTTTCGGTGGTGGAAATCCGCCGCACCCCCCATGGTGGCTGGGAAGTGGTCGGCAACTCGAAGTTCGGCCGCCGCATCACCGCCGCCACCCCGATGGAGATCCAGGGCCCCGCACGCGGGCATGCCCTGCTGAGCACCCGCTACAGCCCGGAGGGCACCGCCACTCGCGGCACCCAGAACAACTGCGCCCATGGTTTCACCCCCTGGGGTACCTACCTGACCTGCGAGGAAAACTGGGCAGGCTATTTCGCCAGCCAGGACAGCGAGTTGCCGCGCGAGCTGAAACGCTATGGCGTGGGCAAGACCGGACGCTTCGGCTGGGAAACTCTGGAAGGCGACGAGTTCCAGCGCTTCGATGCCGCCATCAAGGCCGCGGCAGCCAGCGGCGACTACCGCAACGAACCCAACCACTTCGGCTGGATCGTCGAGATCGATCCCTTCGATCCGAAGTCCGTGCCGGTCAAGCACTCGGCTCTGGGCCGCTTCGCCCATGAAGGGGTGATCTTCGCTCCCAGCCGGCCCGGCAAGCCCGTGGTCTGCTACTCGGGCGACGACTCGCGCAACGAATACATCTACAAGTACGTCAGCCACGACAAGTTCCGCCCCGGTCATCCCGACAACAGCCGCCTGCTCGACGAGGGTACCCTCTACGTCGCCCGCTTCAATGCCGACGGCACGGGCGACTGGCTGCCGCTGGACATCCAGGA